>CACYCG010000246.1 GCA_902772855.1 uncultured Ruminococcus sp. | reverse complement strand
CATTACGGGGCGGAGGTCATCCTCATCCGTGACGAGGGGGACATCGGCCAATGTATTCAGAAATGTCTGGATACCGCTTTGGAGATGGCTGCCGGCGACCCCCGGGTGTTTGTGCCGCAGCAGTTTGAAAACGAAAACAATACCAACGCCCACAAATACTACACCGCTTTGGAAATACTGGAACAGACCGCCGGAAAAATCGACGGCTTCTGCTCCGGGATCGGCACCGGCGGCACTATTACCGGCATTGGCGAAACGCTGAAAAAACAGTACCCCGACATGGAGATCTGGGCGGTGGAGCCGGAACACGCCGCTATTTTAGCCGGAGGGACCATCGGCACCCACCTGCAGATGGGCATCGGGGACGGCATTATCCCCACCATCCTGAACCGGAACATCTATGACCATATCCATATCGTCACCGACGAAGACGCCATCAATACCGCTAAACAGCTGGCCTCGCTGGAAGGGATCATGTGCGGTATTTCCAGCGGCACCAATGTGGCGGCGGCGCTGGCGATGGCGAAAAAACTTGGCAGGGGCAAAACCGTTGTGACCATTCTGCCCGATACCGCCGAACGCTATTTTTCCACCCCTCTTTTTGATGAATAAACAAAGGCCCTCCGGACGAAAAACCGTTCGGAGGGTGTTTTTTATCGGTTATCGACTTTTTCGGGGTAAAGGTCGTGGCGGGTCAGGCGGTCCCACGCCACCGCTTCCCACCGGGTGCCGGGTTTGCCGTAATTGCAGTAGGGGTCGATGGAAATGCCGCCCCGGGGCAGGAACTTGCCCCAGACCTCTATGTATTTCGGGTCCATCAGACGAATGAGGTCTTTCATGATGATATTCACGCAGTCTTCGTGAAAATCCCCGTGGCTGCGGAAGCTGAACAGGTACAGCTTGAGGGATTTGCTTTCCACCATCAGCCGGTCGGGAACGTAACTGATGGTAATGCAGGCAAAATCCGGCTGCCCGGTGATGGGGCACAGGCTGGTAAACTCCGGACAATTGAACTTGACAAAATAGTCATTCTCCGGGTGCTTGTTCTGAAACGTTTCCAGCACAGATGGGTCATAATCCGAAGGGTAGCGGGTCTGCTGATTTCCCAGCAGGGTCAGGCCGCCGGTTTCGTCATGGTTTTTTGAGCAGGGGTTCATGCTTCTGTCACCTCCGATAAAGGGTCGGGCACACCGTTGGCCGCAAATGCCGCCAGCCGGTCCCGGCAGGTTCCGCAGCGCAGGCAGGGCTTTTCCTGCCCTTCATAACAGCTCCAGGTGAGCTGATAGGGCACGCCCAGCCGCAGGCCTTCCCGCACCACTTCCGCCTTATTTCGGCGGATAAACGGGGCGATAAGGCGAACCCGACAGCCGCTTCCTTCCCACACGGCTTCTCCGATGGCCTCCTGAAAAGCCGGGCTGCAGTCGGGGTAGGCGTTTCCGGCGGCGTCATCGCTGTGGGCGCCGTAATAGATCACTTCGCAGCCTTCCGACAGGGCGACGGCCGCCGCACAGGAAATAAACAGCCCGTTGCGAAACGGCACATAGGTGGAGACCGGCGCTCCCTTTGTCCGGGAAAGCTGCTGCTCATAGGATTCTTTGGGCACTTCCTTTTGGGAAGCGCTCAGCAGAGAACAGTCGGAGCCTTCAAAAACGCTCGTCAGATCTAAAAACCGGAGCGGGACATTGTAATACTCCGCCACACGCCGGGCGGCTTCCAATTCTTTTTGATGCTTCTGTCCGTAGCTGACCGACAGGGCCATGACCTCTCCCGGGCCGTATGTTTCCAATGCCATCGCCAGACAGGTCGAACTGTCGACTCCGCCGCTGAATAAAACCAATGCTTTCATCTCGTCCCTCCTCAGTCAAAGCGGACCATCGTCTGCAGCGCCGGGTCGGTTCGGAACGCTCCCAGACAGGTGGAGGTAACGGTTTTGGCGGAGGCGTTGCGAATGCCCCGGGCGGTCATGCAGCTATGGGAGCCGCTGATCATCACCGCCACGTCCGGCGTTCCGGCGGCTTCTGAGATGATCTGTGCAATATCCCGCCCCAGCCGCTCCTGAAGCTGCAGACGCTTGGCGGCCATGTCGCAGATGCGGGCGATCTTGCTCAGCCCCAGCACCCGCCCGTGCGGGATATAGGCCACGTTGACCTTCATGTCATACATCAGCGCCATGTGGTGCTCGCAATAGCTGAAAACAGTGATATCCTTCATCACCACCACCTGCTCGTCCTCCCCCGCCTCGGCGGAAAAGGTTTTGCCGAACATCTGCGCGATCTCATGGTTTGTGTAGGCGGTCCCTTCCAGCACCTCTTCGAGCATTCTGGCCACTCGCTCGGGGGTCTCCGCCAGCCCTTCCCGGTCCGGGTCCTCTCCGATGGCTTCGAGCAGCCCTCTGATGTGATATTTGATCGCTTCTGTATCCATTCTCATACCCCTTTCTGCATGGGATCCCAAATATATTTGTGAAGCTGCAGCTGCAGCCGGACGTCATTCATCCGGTGCTCTTTCATAAACGCCACGATCTCCTGCGCTTCGATCTGCCCGAAAACCGGACTCAGATACACCCCGCAGCGCCGGGTCAGGCGGCAGGTTTCGATCTCAGACAGGGCCTCTTCCAAATCCTCCCGATCCGCCACGACAAACTTGACCGTATCCTGCTCTTGGAGCAGTTCATAATTTTCCGGCAGCATGGCGTGGTTCATCCCGCTGAACGGGCTTTTATGGTCCACGGTAAAAACCGGCCGATGCTTTCCCTGAAGAAGCGGACCCAGCGGAAGGCTGCCGTTGGTTTCGATCTCCACCCTGAGATGGTTTTCCATCAGCGCCTGCACCAGAGCCGGAAGCTCCGGCTGAAGCAGCGGCTCCCCGCCGGTCAGGGTCACATTCCGGACGCCCGAAGAAAGGACATAGGAAACGATCTCTTCCGGGGAGAGCGATTCAAAAGGAGTATCCGGGAGGTTGGCCCATTTGGTATCGCAGTACCGGCAGTTCAGATTGCACCCGCAAAAGCGGATGAACACCGCCAGTTCTCCCGCCCGGCGTCCCTCGCCGTTGATGCTGACAAATCGTTCTGCAACGCTGAGCATGGTTCACTCCTCCTCATACACCGCCGCATTTTCCGGCGTTTCCCACACGGTCACGCATTTGAGAAAGGGACAGCTTTCCCGGAGCGCCCCGAAAAAATACCGGGCAAGGTTTTCGGCGGTGGGGCGAAACGGGACCGGGGTGAGCGAAAAGCCTTCCTCCTGAAGCGCCTCCACCGTCCGGCTGCGAAGCGTTCCCTCTTCATAGATGAGGGTGTGGTCAAATTGCTCGGCCAGTTCCCGGACGATCGCTTTCAATTCCCCGAAATCCATCAGCATTCCTGCCCTCGGGCCTTCCGGCAGCAGGGCCTCCCCCGCCGCCGTCACTTCGAGTGTCCAGCGGTGCCCGTGGATATTGGCGCATTTTCCGTCATAGCCGGACAAAAAATGGGCACTGTCGAACTCTGCGGATGTTTTCAGCATATACATTCTTTCCGTCCCCCCAAAAAAAGCGCCTGCCCAAAAGCAGACGCACCCTATCCCTATTCTGACGCATGGGATGCCCTGGTTTTGTTTAACGACAGGATGGCGCAAACGAACTGTCGGTTCTTCTCTTGCATCAGTATACCACACCTTTCCCCCGGCGTCAACCCACCAGGCAGCGCCGACCGTGTCAAGTTGTTCTGGGAAAATTCAAACAGCTCTTAATCTGGCACAGGCTTTTAAGAGGATCGTCGTGCCTGTAAGTTTG
>CACYCG010000245.1 GCA_902772855.1 uncultured Ruminococcus sp. | reverse complement strand
GTCTCCACCGGAGACCCGCACCTCTGGACTCTGCCACCCTTTGAAAAGGGTGGACGGAAACTTTGCTTTCCTTTGCAAGACTTTTAACAGCAGAATACGGCTGATAATCCCGAAGGACGGAGCCGCCGCTGTTTTTTTCAACAAAATCGATTTCCTTGGCGGGCAAATGACCCTGCTTGACCTGTTTGGAACAGGGCTTGCAGCCGCAACGGTATCATAACTATCTTCCGTTGTCTTTTGGTGTTTGTTCCTATCACCTTTCAGACAAAACGCATCCATCCCAAAAAAACGGAGACCCTTTTTGCAAGGGCCTCCGCTGTTTTTTGTTTTTTTGAAAGCGTCCCGCAGCCTCCCGCCGGAGCGGATGACCAGGGACAGACGATTATTTCAGCACGCTGAGCAGCACGCCCGCCGCCACAGCGGAACCAATCACGCCGGCTACGTTGGGGCCCATAGCGTGCATCAGCAGGAAATTGGCCGGGTTTTCTTCCTGACCGACCTTCTGCGAAATGCGGGCAGCCATCGGCACCGCCGACACACCCGCCGAACCGATCAGCGGATTGACCTTGCCGCCGGTGGCCAGATACATCAGCTTTCCGAACAGCACGCCGCAGGCAGTGGCCAGACAGAAAGCAAAGAGGCCAAGCCCGATAATGCCGAGGGTCTGCATGGTGAGGAAGACCTTGCCGGAAGCGGTTGCGCCTACGGTCACACCGAGGAAAATGGTGATGATGTTCATCAGTTCGTTCTGAGCGGTTTTGTTGATGCGTTCCACCACGCCGCTTTCTTTGAACAGGTTGCCCAGCATGAGCATACCGACCAGCGGAGCCGCATCAGGCAGGAGAAGCGCCACCAGCACGACCACGATGATGGGAAACAGGATACGCTCCAGTTTGGAAACTGGCCGGAGCTGTCCCATGACCACGGAGCGCTCCTTTTTGGTGGTGAGCAGCCGCATGATGGGCGGCTGGATGATTGGAACCAGCGCCATATAGGAGTAGGCGGCCACGGCAATCGGGCCGAGAAGCTGCGGCGCTAATTTTGTAGTGACGTAAATGGCGGTGGGGCCGTCCGCACCGCCGATGATGGCGATGGAAGCCGCTTCGTTGGGGGTAAAGATCCCCATGGCGGTTGCACAGATAAAGGTGAGGAAAATGCCGATCTGAGCGGCAGCGCCCAGAATAAAGCTCTTCGGGTTGGCGATAAGGGGACCGAAATCGGTCATGCAGCCAATGCCCAGGAAGATCAGCGGCGGGTAAATGCCCAGCTTAACGCCCTGATAGAGATAATAGAACAAGCCGCCGTAGGTGATATGCTCATAATAGGTCACCCCGTCCTTGACCACCGTGGCGAAGGTGGAGGGGTCCAGATTCTGCGCCTGGATCTGCTCAAGGGTCTCCAGCTGCATTTCCGGCAGACCCATGATGGCAGGATATAGATTCACCAGACACATTCCAAAGGCGATGGGCAGCAGTAGCAGCGGCTCAAACTGTTTTTTGATGGCCAGATACATCAGCACAAAGGAAACGGCAACCATGACATAGTTTTCCCAGGAAAGCTGCGAAAACCCGGATTCCTCCAGCAGCTTGCTGATGATGGTCCATAATTGATTCAATATTTCCATTTACAGACTTCCTTTCTCAAACGATCGTCAGCACGGCTGCCTAAAAGGGGCGGGTGTTTTCGGCTGCGCCGGCCTTTGACCAGGCGGAACGGCCGCTGCGGGATCGTCTGACCGAACGCACCCGGTGGGGGCGCTCTCCGTACAGGCTGTCCACGGCGGCAGCGATCACAGCGATGATCTCCGGCGGGATCCCTTCGTCTTCCGGGACCTCCTGAACAGCCGTCTGCGGTTCGGGAACCTCTTCCTTCACCACGACCTTGGCCTTTTTCTTTTTCTTCGGTTCTGTTCCGAAAATGGCGGTAATGATCTTGCTGTATAGCGAAACCGCTATGATCAGCAGGATCAGCACCACGAAGACAACGCAGAACCCGGCCAGCAGCAAAATAAAGGCCTGCGCCATCTGATCTCCCTGCGCTCCTCCGGTCGCCGCAGCAGCCGCCTGTTCAGCCGCCCGGGACACCTGCTCTGCCTGGGAGATCTGAGAAATCTGAGATATTTCGTTCATATTCCGTCCTCCTGCCAAAATGGATATTCGCAGAAACTGCATACAGCTTTATTATACCGCAGCCGTTTCCTTTTTTCAATCTATTCCGGGAGATAATCTGAAATTTCTCCCCCATCCGGCAGGTCATTACTTTCCGATCAGAGCGCAGACCGCATCGCCCATCTCTTCAGTGGTAACTTTGCGGGTCCCTTCGGTCCAGATGTCGGGGGTACGGGTGGTCTGCAGCACCTGCGCCACAGCGGTTTCAATGGCTTCGGCGGCTTTGGGCTCATCCAGAGAATAGCGCAGCATCATGGCCACGGAAAGGATCGTTGCCAGCGGGTTGGCGATTCCTTTTCCGGCGATGTCCGGAGCAGACCCGTGGATCGGCTCATACAGGCCCAGTTTGGTGCTGTTGAGGCTGGCGGAGGCGAGCATTCCGATGGAACCGCTAATCATGGAGGCTTCGTCGGACAGGATATCGCCGAAAATATTCGAGGTGACGATCACATCAAACTGTTTCGGATCCCGCACGAGCTGCATGGCGCAGTTGTCCACATAGAGGTGGTTCAGCTCCACTTCCGGATATTCTTCGGAAAGGGCGATCATGGTTTTTCTCCACAGGCGGGAGGATTCGAGAACATTGGCTTTATCCACGCTGGTCAGGCGCTTGCTGCGCTTCATCGCCATTTCAAACGCCACACGGCCGATGCGCTCGATTTCCGTCACGGAATACTGTTCCGTGTCAAAAGCGGCAGCAACGCCGTTTTCTTCGAGCGAACCTCTTTTGCCAAAATAGATGCCTCCGGTCAGCTCCCGGACGATCATGATATCCATAGCATCGCCGATGATCTCCTCCTTAAGCGGAGAAGCGCTGCGCAGCGGCTCAAAAATGACAGCCGGCCGCAGGTTTGCAAACAATCCCAAAGCGCCCCGAATGCCAAGCAGACCGGCTTCCGGACGGTTGTTGCCGGGCTGAGTATCCCATTTCGGCCCGCCGACGGCGCCGAGCAGAACAGAATCGGACGCCTTGCAGGAAGCGATCGTTTCCTCCGGCAGCGGAACACCGGTGGCATCGATTGCACAGCCGCCGAGCAAAGCTTCTGTATATTCCACAGAAAAACCGAAAGCAGCAGCGGTAGTGTCAAGAACCTTCACGGCCTCCCGCACGATCTCCGGCCCGATACCGTCTCCCCGCAAAAGAGTGATTCGATAGGTTTTCATAATAACGATCTCCTTTTTTCCAAAAAATAAATAGAATTGGATCGCCTGCCCTCTCGCACACAAATCCAATCCTATTATAAAAGACAAAACCCTTTTCGTCAAGACTCCAGCCAGCGCCAGCGTGACGCGCCCAGCGGAAGTGCCCTTGGGGTGCTGGACCCGGGTCTGGGGGAGTGCCCCCAGACCCCCCTTCCGGGACTTGCTCCTGATGAATAGAAAGCGCCAAAGATCTTGCAAAGGAAAGCAAAGTTTCGGTCCACCCTTTTCAAACCAGCGGCGGCGCTGGACCCCGGGATTGTCAGCCGTCTTCTTCTGTTAAAAGTCTTGCAAAGGAGGGAAAGTTTCCGTCCACCTTTTTCAAAAGGTGGCAGAGTCCAGAGGTGCGGATCTCCGGTGGAGACCTCTGCCGAAGGCGCTGGGCGGAAGTGCCCTTGGGGCGCTGGACCCATGTTTTTTCGGCGCAGCTCCGGGAAGCCTGCAGCAGAAGATCTGTATGAAAAATCAAGCCAAAAAGCATATCTGTTTCGTGCAATAGAATATAAAAATCAAAAAACGCCCTTGCTATTTTCACGAATGATTGCCCGGAGACCCGTTTATCTTTCTGATCGATGAATGGGACTGCGTGATGCGGGAGAATATGGATAACAAGGACGCACAAAAGACATACCTTGATTTTATCCGCCATCTTCTGAAAGACCAGACCTATGTGGCGCTTGCCTATATGACCGGCATTTTGCCGATCAAAAAGCACGGCACGCATTCGGCGCTGAATATGTTTGATGAATACTCCACGCTGGATTCCGAGCCGTTTCAGCGTTTTACGGGTTTTACCGGAAAAGAAGTCAGGGGGCTTTGTGAACAATATGCGGTTGATTTTGAAAGCATGAAAGCCTGGTATGACGGGTATGAACTCAACGGAACGGAGCTGTATTGTCCACGGTCTGTGCTGTCGGCGATCGAAAAGAAAGCCTTTTCCAATTACTGGACGCAGACAGAAACCTATGAAGCTCTTGCGGCCTATATTTCCATGAACTTTGAGGGCCTGCATGAAACGATCGAAAAACTGCTGGCCGGGCAGGAACAGCCGGTGGACACCCGGACTTTTTCCAATGATATGGTGACGTTTGCCAACAAGGACGATATTCTGACCCTGCTGATCCATGTGGGCTATTTAGGCTACTGGCCGGCAAACAAAACGGCCTATATTCCGAATAAAAAATATATGATGAAACAGAAACAATATCCGAATGCACTCGCCGGTTTCGATCGCATACTCCTGGTCGGCATTAGTTACGACAAGGACAGCAGGGAGCATAAGTGCGTGATTGAACCATTGGAAACGTAAACGGCGGCAGCGGAGAGGCGTGCAGTGAAAACGAGGAACCGCGTGACAACGGCTCCTCGCTGATGCATGCTTGAAAATGTTTGCATTACCGATAAAAGAAAAACCAGGCGGCAGCCAGGGCGGCACAGCCCGGCAGCAGGAATATCAGGAACCACTTGATTTTTTTCAGGCGCTGTTCTTTCGGATAGGCCGCCCTGCCCATTCGCTGTGCCTTTGTGACACCGGCTATAAAGTCTGGGAGGATAAAAGCGCCGATGATGCCAACCGCCGCCAGTCCTTCCAAAATGATTTTCAAACTATCCAACAGATCATATCCTTTCTTTGTCAAAACGCCTCCGTGGGAACTCTTTTTATAAAGGGTTCCCACAGCGGCTGCTGTTATGTATTTATAGGATCGGCCCTTCATAGGGGTCGGCAGTGGAAACTGTGACCTGCAGGATGGTTGTGGCCGTTTTGCCTTTTGCGTCTTTGACAATGACCTTGATTTCATAGACAACGGCATAACTTACCTTGAAAGAAGCGCTGCTGTCGCTGACATAGCCGTCGGAGAGTTTTGTCCAGGTGCTGCTGCCGGATTTCCGGTAGGAATAGGCATAGGTGTAGGGGGCGGTGCCGCCGGAAGCGGCGCCGGAAATGAGAATTGTTTCCCCTTTGACGGCCTTCGTTTTGGACAGGGAAGAAGTATTGCTCAGCTCTGTCGGCTGTGTTGCCGTCACGGTCAGGAGGACGGCGGCGGTTTTGCCAATGGAATCCTTTACCACGACTTTGATTTTATACGTCGCCGCTGCGCCGGGCTTGAAGGAAGCCCGGTCGGTGCCGGAAAGGGAGTTCCATTTGGAGGAAGTGGATTTTTTGTAGAAGAAGGTGTAGGTGTAGCCGGGCACCCCGCCGGAGGCCTGTCCGGTGATCGTTACCGTTTCCCCCACCACCGCCGCTGCAGAGGACAGGGAAGAGGTGTTGGTGAGTTTATGAGCCTGAAGTGAGAGGATCTTCGCTTCCGTTTTGCCGGAAGCATCCTTTACCACAACCTTGACCTGATAGGCTGCTTCTGCGCCGGGTTGGAAAGAGGCGGTTGTGGCGGAGGAGAAGGGGGTTCCGAGCGTTGTCCATCCCGAGGCGGAGGCTTTGCGGTAATAGAAGGCATAGGCGCAGGTCCCCACGCCGCCTTCCGCGGAACCGGTGATGACCACCGTCTCTCCCAGGCCGGGGTCGGCATTGGACAGGGAAGAGGTGTTTGTCAGCCGGACGGCCGTCAGGGTGAAGCGTTTTTCCACTAACGTGCCGTTGCCGTCCCGCACCACCGCTTTGACGTCATACACCGCCCGGGCGCCGGGCTTGAAAACGGCGGAGGAAGCGGTAAAGGGGGTGCCGATAGAAGTCCAGCGGGTGCTGGTGGATTTCTTGTAATAAAACGCATAGGCGTACTCTCCCAGCCCGCCGGAAGCGTTGCCTGTCAGGGTGACCGATGCGCCCACCTGAGCTGTTTCGGCAGAAAGGGTGGAAAGGTTTTGCAGGCGTTCCCGGGCAAAGGGGATATGGTACCGCTCAGCGTACCGCTGTGCGCAGCTTCCTTCGGAACCGTACAAAGTGACCATTTCGCTGCCGCTGAATACGCCGCTGACGGCAAGGGTTTCGATCGTCCCGTCTGCGTGGACCTCGCCCATCCGGGTGACGGAATCGGGGATCTCCACCGTGCGCAGATCGCTGCAGTCGGAAAAGGCGCCGTCTTCAATGGCGGTCACGCCGTTCGGCACGGTCACATTCTGCAGGGCGCTGTCCCCGGAAACGAGGCCCGCCGGCAGGGTGGAGATCCCGGCGGAAAGCTGCAGGGATGAAAGCGCCGTCATGCCCGCCAGCGCATAGCTTCCGATGGAAGTGACGGAAGCCGGGATCACGGCAGAAGTCACCCCCGCACAGCCGGAGAAGGCAGCCTCTCCGATGGTTTCCAGTCCGGACGGCAGCCGTACTGCGCTCAGTCTGACGCAGTTTTGGAGGGCGCCGTTTTCAATGGTTTTTACAGAAGAAGGTACTTCTATTTCGCCTTCTGCAGCCGGCACAGTGCGCAGCAGGACGGTTTTTGTGGGGTTGTACAGGCAGGTGCCGTCTGTGTAGAACTGCCGGGAGGTATCGTTGGAAAGCGAGGAAAGGGATTCACAGCCGATAAACTTCGCCAAAAAAGTGCTCAGCTCATCATTCATATGCAGACCTGTCAGGGAATGACAATTGACAAGGGCATTTTCGGAAAGAGTAACGGTGCCGGAGGGGATGCGGTAGGTGCCGCTCTGCCCTTCGGGGATCTTATACAGCACGGTGCCGTCCTTGCTGAACAGCACTCCGTCCACGGCTTTGTAATTCGGATTCAGGGCGCTGACCCGAATTTCCGTCATGGGATGCTCTCCGGGAGTCAGATCGAGCGGCCCGGCCAGCCCCTCATCGGAAAAGCTCTGCACATAGCGGGGAATGGTCAGGCTGTCGACCTGCCAGTGAAAAGCGGAGGGAACGATATTGGTCACCCGCTTGCCGTTGATGGTGGAGGGGATCAGCACCCGCATGGCATCGCCGACATAGTCTGTGATGGTAATGCCGCCGCCGGCGTTGGTGTGATAGACAAAGCATTCGGCGGGAAGGGGCTGGTCGCCGATGGGAATGATCTCCGTTTCGTGGTCATCAGCCGCAGAGACCGACAGAGCCGCCGGGAACCCGCCGGCCGCCATGCTCACTGCCAGCACCGCTGTCAGCACGGCTGCACAGGTTTTTTTCAGAAAACGCATGGGGATACCTCCAATTTTAAGTTGATAGTCCGTTGTGGATAGATCAGTTCAAAGCTCGCTGACGTGCAGACGAGCCCATTCAAGGTCTTCAGGGTAGGTCAGTTTGCGGCAGAGGCGGTCGCCGGAAGAAAGCATCACCCTGCCTGCGTTGTCGTAAAACAGCCGGCACACATCGGTGGCTTCCTGCCTCTGCTTTTCGGGGAGTCGGTCGTACAGGCGGGCAAAATCCCCCAGCCGGAAGGTCTGCGGAGTCTGCACATGGAAAACGGTGCTTCGCTCGGGAAAGGCCTGCGGGCTTTGCCCGTCCGGGGAGAGGACCATCGTGTCCACCGCCGGGAGAGCGGCGGTGCAAACGTCGCAGTGCTCAATCACCCGCAGGCTGTCCCGGATGACCTCTTCGCTGACAAAGGGCCGCACGGCGTCGTGGGTGAGCAGCACCTCCTGCTCCGGGCAGTGCAGGGTTTCGAGGGCGAATCCTACGATCCGGCGGACGGTTTCGTTCCGGTAGGCGCCGCCGGGAATGACAAAGATGCGCTCATCGGAAAACAGGACGGCGGCTTCTTCCACCCATTCCGGGTGCACGCCGACGATGACCTTCGTCACGGTTTCCACCCGCAGAAAAGCCCGCACCGTATGCTCTAAGCAGGTGCAGCTTCCAATCTTCAAAAACTGTTTGGGCAAACCGGCGCCCATGCGGGAGCCGGTTCCGCCCGCTACGATACCGGCGATGGCCATACAACATCACTCCTTTGATTCAGGCGGCTGCCGGCGGTGCCTGAGGGCAGACCATTCCCTCAGAACCGGTTCCCGCACCAGCAGACAGATCAGCAGGACCAGCAGCAGCAAAATGAGCAGTTCTAAATAGAGCTGGAGCCACTGGGCCAATTGAGGGCTGGTGTCCTGCACGATGACGGTGCAGCGGCGGGTCACTCTTCCGTCCTGGGAAGAGAGGATAGCCTGAGCGCTTCCGGGGCCGACAGCGGTCAGCACGCCGTCTTCGCTCACCTGCAGGACTTTTTCATCGGAGGAAGAAAACAGCACCCCGGAACTTCCTGCCGAAGCGGGCAGGAGGGTGAAATTAAGAGCGATCTGTTCCCCGACTTCCATTTTTTCCACTTCCCGTCCGAGGAGGATCTCCCGGGGGGAGGTGCTCTGGGACTGGCTGCTGCCGCTGAGAACGACCAGCCCGCCCGGGCTGACGATGCAGGTCAGTTTTTCGTCGCTGTGGCTGACGGTAACGTTAGC
>CACYCG010000244.1 GCA_902772855.1 uncultured Ruminococcus sp. | reverse complement strand
GGTGATAGTGGTTTTTCCGGCGCCGGTGGAGCCGACAAGGGCAATCTTTTGTCCGGGCTTTGCGTAGACGCTGACGTTGTGCAGGACGGTTTTGTCGGGGGTATAGCCGAAATCCACTTCTTTCATGACGATCTCGCCGCACAGCCGGGTGTAGGTCAGGGTGCCGTCCCCGTGGGGGTGCTTCCAGGCCCACAATTCGGTGCGCTCTTCGGTTTCCGTCAGGTTGCCGTCAGAGTCGCAGCAGGCGTTGACCAGGGTGACGTAGCCGTGGTCCTCCTCGCTCCCTTCGTCCATCAGTTCAAAGATTCGCTCGGCTCCTGCCAGCGCCATGACCACCGCATTGATCTGCTGGGAAATCTCGCTGAAGGGGCGGGTGAAGTTTTTGGAAAGCTGCAGGAAAGAAGCGATAATGCCCGGGGTGATGGCGCTGATGCCGAAAATCGACAGCGCTCCGCCCACAATGGCGATCAGCACATACTGCAGATTGCCTAAGTTGTTCATAATGGGCATGAGGATATTGGCGTAGGTGTTCGCTGCGGTAGCGCTTTCGCAAAGGGCTTCGTTCTTTTCGTCAAAGGTCTGCCGGGACTGCTCTTCATGGCAGAACACCTTGATGACCTTCTGGCCGTTGATCATTTCTTCGATATACCCGTTGACCTCTCCCAGCTGTTTTTGCTGTGCGATAAAGTTGACGGCGCTGCCCCCGGCAATCTTTCTGGTGATGACCAGCACCAGCGCTACGAAGATCAGGACGAACAGCGTCAGATAGACGTTCAGGTACAGCATGGCGGCGAAAACCGTGATGATGGTAATGATAGAAGAAAACATCTGCGGGATGCTGATGGACATCATCTGCCGCAGGGTGTCGATGTCGTTGGTGTAGCGGCTCATGAGGTCGCCGTGGGAATGGGTGTCAAAATAGCGGATGGGAAGGGTCTGCATATGGGCAAAGAGTTCATCCCGGATCTTTTTTTGAACGCCCTGGGAGATGGTGACCATGATGCGGTTGTAGGCAAGGGTGGCTAACGCGCCGGTGAGGAAAATGCCGCCCATGATCAGCAGAAGCCGCAGCAGGGGCCCGAAATCCGTGCTTTTGGTCTGGATCATCGGGGTGATGTAGCTGTCGATGAGGATCTGGATAAACATGGAGCTGACTGCCCCGGCGGCCGCACTGATGAGAATGCACACCATTACCAGCAGCAGGCGCAGTTTGTAGGCGGACAGATAGCTGAGCAGCCGCCGGATGACGGCCGGCGCATCCCCGATGGGAGATTTCATCTTTTCGGGAGGCATAGCAGGTTTTTCAGCCATTTTCTTCACTTCCCTTCTGCTGAGAGGCATAGACTTCCTGATAGATGGCATTGTGGGCGAGCAGTTCTTCGTGGGTGCCAACGGCGTGAATGCGGCCCTTGTCCATGATAATGATCTTGTCCGCATCCTGCACGGAAGAGATGCGCTGGGCGATGATAATGCGGGTGGTGTCGGGGATCTTTTTCAGGAAGGCGGTGCGGATGAGCTGGTCGGTTTTGGTGTCCACGGCGCTGGTGGAATCGTCTAAAATCAGGATCTTCGGCTTTTTCAGCAGCGCCCGGGCAATACACAGCCGCTGCCGCTGCCCGCCGGACACATTCGTTCCGCCCTGTTCGATGTAGGTGTCGTAGCCGTCCGGGAATTTCCGGATGAACTCGTCCGCCTGCGCTAAGCGGCAGGCTTCTTCCATTTCTTCCTCGGTGGCGTTTTCATTTCCCCAGCGGAGGTTTTCTTTGATGGTCCCGGAAAACAGCAGGTTTTTCTGCAGCACCATGGCGACCTGATTACGCAGGCAGTCGATGTCGTATTCCCGGACGTCGTGCCCGCCTACGAAAACCGTTCCGCAGGTGGTGTCATACAGCCGGGGAATGAGCTGCACTAAGGTGGATTTGGAGGAACCGGTCCCGCCGATGATGCCGACGGTCTCGCCGGATCGGATCGTCAGGTCGGCGTCCATCAGACAGAGCTTTTCCGGGTCGCCGGTGTAGCTGAAGCCCACATGGTCAAAACGGATGCTGCCGTCCGGGACGTCCGTGAGGGGGGATTCATTGTTTTTCAGGTCGATCTCTTCCGTCAGCACCTCGGCTACCCGGTCGGCGGAGGCTTTGGAAAGGGTCACCATGACCATGATCATGGAAATGAACATCAGGCTCATTAAAATCTGCATGACGTAGGTCATCATGCTGATGAGCTGCCCGGTCGTCATGACCCCGCCCACGATCTTGCCGGAGGCGATCCACGCAATAATGAGAATGCAGGCGTACACGCTGATCTGCATGACCGGCATATTGAAGGCAACGGTTTTTTCCGCTTTGGAAAAATCCTCAAAGATCTCCCCGGAAATAGCATTGAACTTGTCGGTTTCATGGTCTTCCCGCACAAAGGATTTGACCACCCGGATGCCGTGGAGGTTTTCCTGCACCACATTATTGAGTTTGTCATAGGTTTTGAACACTCTCCGGAACACGGGATGGGCAAAGCGGATGATCAGCCCCAGCGCTAAAGCGATCCCGGGGATAAAGGCGATGAACACCTGCGACAGCCCCACGTCGATCTGGAAGGACATGACCATCGCAAAGATCATCATGAACGGCGCCCGCACCGCCACCCGAATGATCAACTGGTAGGCGTTTTGGATATTGGAAATATCCGTGGTCAGGCGGGTCACCAGCCCGGAGGGGGAAAACCGGTCGATATTGGAAAAGGAGAAATCCTGTACCTTATAATAGACGTCATGGCGCAGGTTTTTGGCTAACCCGGCGGAAGCGATGGCGGCATACTTTCCGGACAGGGCGCCGAACAGCAGCGCAAAGAAGGCTAAAATCGCCAGCACCAGCCCGGTTTTCCAGATATAGTCCATATTGCCGGGGGTTACGCCGTGGTCGATGAGGTCGGCCATTTTGAAGGGGATAATGACCTCCATCACCACCTCCAGCACCACAAAGATCGGGGATAGGAGGGAGGGAAGGCGGTATTCCCGGATGCTTTTGGAAAGGGTGCGTATCATAGATTCATTCCTCCTGTGGTTTTCAGATCAGGGTCCGGCTGTCACAGTAGCGGCACAGCAGCATATCGCCCCCCGCTTCCCGGAACAGGGCGGGAAGATATTTTTCGCTCTGGGTGATGCAGCGGGGGTTGGAGCAGCTAAACGGATGCGTGCTCCGGAGCCGGGGTGCCGGCGTGCGGTCGCTTTTTTCCAGCATGGTCATGATCAGCGCCATGCGGCCGTACATTCCGTAGACCGTCTGCTCAAAATACTTAGCCCGTTCGTCATAATCCACTTCCACGTCGATTTCATCGACACGGGGAAGGGGGTGCAGGATCCGCATGGTTTTTTTGGCGTTTTTGAGTTTGGCTTTGTCCAGGACGAACACACCGTTTTGCTTCTGATATTCTTCTTCGCTGCCGAAGCGTTCCCGCTGGATGCGGGTCATGTACAGCACGTCCAGCTCCGGGATGGCCTGCGCCAGGGAGCGCACCTGCGTGAAGCTGCATTCTGAGGCGATGATGATGTCTTTGATATACTGCGGAATGGTCAGCTCCGGGGTGGAAATGAGGACAAAGCGGTTGCCCTTGAACGTGGACATGGTCTTGATGAGGGAATGCACGGTCCTGCCGTTTTTCAGGTCCCCGCACAGCCCGATGGTCAGGTTTTCCAGCGTGCCCATTTCGTTGTACAGGGTGACCACGTCGGTCAGTGTCTGTGTGGGGTGCAGGTGCCCGCCGTCTCCGGCGTTGATGATGGGGGCGGCGGAATACATGGAAGCGGCGGCGGCCGTTCCTTCGCTGGGGTGCCGAATGGCGATGATGTCTGCATACCCTCCCACCACCGTGACCGTATCCTTCAGGCTTTCGCCCTTGGCCACGGAAGAGTTCTGGGGGTTGTCAAACCCGATGATGCGCCCGCCCAGCCGGAGCATGGCGGTTTGAAAGGACATCTGCGTACGGGTGGACGGCTCATAGAACAGGGTCGCCAGGATCTTTCCCCGGCAGGCCTGGGCATAGGCCTCCGGGTTTTCCCGGATCCGGTTAGCCAGCCGGATGACGGAAAGCAATTCTTCATGGGTCAGGTCGGTCAGATCCACGACGTGTTTTGTTTTCATTTCCCTCAACCTTTCTTTTGGTTCGTCTGCCTTTTCCCCTGCAGGACCTTACCGGCCCCGGCGGGGCTTTTTCAGCACGATCGGGCTTCAGGCCAAGCGCCTGCGCCGGCTGCTGCGAACGCTTCTATTATACCATTTTCCGAGAGAAAATACAAATAAAAGAAATCAGAAAAAAAGTTGCGCATTGTAAAATGAAGTTGAAACAATAAAAAAGTATCCATAGCGATGATTCTGTAGTAGAATTGAGTTACCACACAACAATTC
>CACYCG010000243.1 GCA_902772855.1 uncultured Ruminococcus sp. | reverse complement strand
AGGACAAGGGATTTGAACCCTCGCGCCGGTTTCCCGACCTACTCCCTTAGCAGGGGAGCCCCTTCACCACTTGGGTAATCCTCCAAAAGTAATGAATCACGAAAAACAAATATGAACTTGTGCATAAGGGGGGCGATTCGTTCTTCCCTCTTCATTCCCTCAGCGCCGCAGACGGTGCTTCCGGAGAGGATGGGATTCGAACCCATGTGTCTTTTCAGACAAACGGTTTTCAAGACCGCCTCGTTATGACCGCTTCGATACCTCTCCACCTCAATATCCCTGCGACTTATTCATACTACCACACTTTTCGCCGGTTGTCAAGGGGTATTTCACGAAAAATCAAACTGCGCCGAGGGAAACCTTTTTTTTTGAAAAAAGGGCAGCGAGCCGCTGCTCCCGGGTTTTTCTGCCGTCTTCTGTGAATCGTTTTTACAAAGCGTTTTAGCAGTCAATTCTTCGGAACGCCATGCCCTCGGACCCCCTTCCAAAAAACTTGCCGTTAAATCTGAAATCCGGAAATGAAAAGAGGACAAAACCCATCTCCCCTGAAAGGATCCTTCCGGAGAGATGGGTTTTTGAAATGTGTTTTCCGGAACGCTTCTTTCTTTATACGTTCTTGTTGGCGAAGGTGCGTGCTTCATTCAGGTCTATTCCGAGAGCGTCCGCCGTATTGATGGTTATTTTGCAGCCGTTCCGGACTCTTTGCATGATCAGCTTCATCACAGGCTCATTGACCGCCACGCAGCCGCCCGTGTAGGGCTTTACCAGACTCATGCAGTGAAAAAAGAAGCATGACCCTTCTCCCGGGACACATTCGCTGTTGTAGCCCATGTTCAGGCAATAGGTGTATTCATAGGTATAGTCAATGAGGTGTTCGCACTCCTCCAGATCCAATCCGGGAACATCCTTGACTTTGACAAACTCATTGAAGTGCATTCCTTCCCGCATATCTCCCGACCAGTAATCCTCCTCAGTCACCTTGGTATATTCCATCTGACAGCCGGGGTCATCCGCAATACCAAAAGCCTTATCAATGGTAAAGGTCCCGATGGGGGTGACAGCGTGATAGCTGTCTGCTTTGCCCATTCCCTCCAGTCCGATATAACCGGGGGTCTGAAGGATCATTTTCCAGTTTCCGTCCGCATCCTTTTCGTGCATACTGACGTAACAGGTCGTCTCGCCAACGCCGGCGACCACAATAAGCTGTTCGCAGTCCTTGGCCGCATCGAGCTTTTTGAACCATTCGGGAGAATCGACCGTTTTCTGGCTCTCGATGAACAGGCTGTTTTCATTGACGGCGCTTACCGCACTGCTTTCAGAGGTATCGGAGGCGGAAGGAGTGCCGCTGCAGGAGGTAGGTATTGTCACGGCTGCCAGCACAGCCAGGGTGAGGGATATCAATCTTCCGGAGCGTCTGTGCTTCTGTTGATGAATCGTCATAGTAAAGTACCCTTTCATTCTGATATCTGCCGATTCCGCTGCACGGAAAGGCGCAAATGACTGTACCATAATATCATGTCCATCTCCGGAAGTCAAGACTTGCCGCCAGCGTGACGCTGGACCCGGGATTTTCAGGTGTCCTTCTTCTGACAGCCTTCTGCAAATAATCCCAGAAATATTTTACACCAACGCCAGTCCGGCCAGCGTGACGCTGTCCCACGGGACTCCCGCTGGTCGGACACGGGATTTTCAGGCTGTCTTCTTCTTACAACCTATTGCAGATGATCCCGGAACTATTTTCACCAACTCCGCTTGCTCCTCCGATCTTTGTAAAAAGCAAAGACAGCAGGCACAGCGTCCGAAAGCACTGTGCCTGCCATAGCCGGAGTTATGTTTTGTTCATGTCTTCCAGCGTTTTCTGTCTGGTTTCCAAAATGGAAGCGTCCCGGTCCACGGAGACCGCTCCGTCTTTGAACAGATCTCCTAATTTCGTGTCCATGTTCAGCGGAATGTCCAGAAGGATCAGTTTATCCCGGTGCTTTGTGGTGATCACGCCGTCCTTCAGGCGGACCTCCACATCTTTCGGATAGTCTGCTATCCTTTCTTTTTTCAGGATCACCCCGTCTTCCCGGGCGACGCAGTCTTTCAGCAGTTCCGAAACAGTATCCTCGTTCAGCCCGGCAAACCGGACCGCATCCCGAATGGTCGCATTGTCTGCTTTTTCTCTTCTTTGTTCTTCCGTATCATCGGGCCCCGGGAGAAAATCATAGGATTCACAGCCCTTGAATGACGTATCCGCTCCCCGGTAATACGCCCCGAACAGATCATCACAGGCTATATTGAGCTTCGTGACATCGTCCGGTTCGTGTTCGATTGGTCTGCCATTATACCAGCCAATCGCAGCGAAAACGCCCCCCGCAAGCAAGCCCAGCACGACAAGAATCAGCAGGACCCTCAAAACCCATTTCCCCACGGATGTTTTCTTTCCGCTTGCAGTTTTTTCCATACAATCACGCTCCTCTCCCATGATTTCATCAGGAACCATTTCACGGTTCACTCTACTTGTGATTATATACCCTTTTCTCCAAAATGTCAATAGTTTTTGAAGGGTTTGTTAATTTTTTTTAACGACTTTTACTATCCGGCGCCTGTCAAAAAAACAGGCACAGCGCCCGATGGCACTGTGCCCCTTGATCAGATTCATTCTTTGCTCGATTCTTTCAGAATCCTCTGTCTGGTTTCTAAAATGGAAGCGTCCCGGTCCACAAGCTCCTGATTGTATCGAAACAGCTCACTGAGCTTTGTGTCAAGGGAGGGGGTAATATCCTGCACCACTATTTTTTCCTTGGTGCCGGATGACTCTGACAGTTTTTCCTTAACTATAAAATGACCGTTTTCCGTCACCGCCCAATTTTTCATAAGCTCTGAATAGTTGATCTCTTTCATTTCCGGGTAGCCGTTGGCCTTCTCACTGTAAAACCGGATGGCCTCTCTGATGGTAGCTGACTCGGCCCTTTCCCTTCTCTGTTCTTCGGTGGCATCGGCGGCAGGGAAAATATCGGAAAAAGCCTCGTATCCCTCAAAAGAAGTGTCGATTCCTCCGTACAGATCTCTGTACAGACCTTCGCAGGAAATGTTCAGAAGCATTTCATCCGGCATTCTGACAGGATCCGGATTCTTTGCTTTGTACGCCAGCCAGACAACAACCGCCCCGGCGCCGAGAACGATCACCAGCAGGATGATGACAATCAGCAGTTCTCCTTTTCGTTTTCCGTTTGCAGTCTTTTCCATACGATCACGCTCCTCTCCCATGATTTCATCAGGAACCATTTCACGGTTCACTCTACTTGT
>CACYCG010000242.1 GCA_902772855.1 uncultured Ruminococcus sp. | reverse complement strand
CCCTTGGGGTGCTGGACCCGGGATTTTCAGGCGTCCTTCTTCTGACAGCCTTCTGCAAATAATCCCAGAAGTATTTTACACCAACCCGCTTTTGGCAGCGTAATGCACTGGGCGTAAGCGGCCGAAGGGGCGCTTTCTGGCCGGGCCGGTTTGCGGGGACAAAAAACCGGGGCCCTGCGGCTGTCGGCAAACAGCACGAAGGGTCCCGGGAAGGGGGAGTATTAGTCTGCAAAGAGGGGAGTGGAGAGATAGCGGTCGCCGGTGTCGGGGAGGATGACCACAATGGTCTTTCCCTTGTTTTCGGGGCGGCGGGCCAGTTCAATGGCGGCCCAGGCCGCTGCGCCGGAGGAAATGCCCACCAGCACGCCTTCTTTTCGGCCGATCAGTTTGCCGGTGGCAAAGGCGTTGTCGCTGGAAACGGGAATGATCTCGTCATAGATGCCGGTGTTCAGCACGTCCGGCACAAAGCCTGCGCCGATGCCCTGAATCTTATGCGGGCCGGCGGTGCCTTTGGAAAGAACGGGAGAGGTGTCCGGCTCCACAGCGACCACTTTGACAGAGGGCTTCTGCGATTTCAGGTATTCTCCGGTGCCTGTGATGGTGCCGCCGGTGCCCACACCCGCTACCAGAATGTCCACTTCTCCGTCCGTGTCGTCCCAGATCTCCGGGCCGGTGGACGCTTTGTGGGCGGCGGGATTAGCCGGGTTGACAAACTGCCCGGGGATAAAGCTGTGCGGGATCTCTTTGGCCAGCTCTTCCGCTTTGGCGATGGCGCCCTTCATTCCCTTGGAACCGTCCGTCAGCACCAGCTCGGCTCCGTAGGCTTTCATCAACTGACGGCGCTCCACGCTCATGGTTTCGGGCATGGTGATGATCAGCCGGTAACCTTTGGCCGCCGCCACCGATGCCAGCCCGATGCCCGTGTTGCCGGAAGTCGGTTCGATCAGAACGCTCTCCGGGGTCAAAAGCCCTTTGCGCTCGGCCTCTTCGATCATCGCTTTGGCGATTCGGTCCTTCACGCTGCCGGCGGGGTTGAAATACTCCAATTTGGCCACGATCCTTGCCTCAAGCCCCAGCTCCTTTTCAATGTGGGTGAGTTCGAGAAGCGGCGTTTTGCCGATCAATTGGTCTGCTGTTTGATACACTTTGCTCATGATTGATTCCTCCTAAAAATAAACCTATATAAATAGTATGTTAATGGAATGACTATATGATACACTCTTCAAACGGATTTGTCAAGGGTTTTTTGAAAAAAATCTTGAAATCATATCAACATACTATTATACTGGGAAATAGGAGGTGAGATAATGCTGATTTCAACAAAAGGACGGTATGCGCTGCGGGTGCTGGTCGATATGGCGGAGCACAGCGGGCAGGGGTATATCACCCTGCGGGATATTGCCGGCCGGCAGGACATTTCCGAAAAATATCTGGAAAGCATTGTCAAAGAACTGGTGCGGCATGAGC
Organism: uncultured Ruminococcus sp.; assembly: GCA_902772855.1. Taxonomy (GTDB): domain Bacteria; phylum Bacillota; class Clostridia; order Oscillospirales; family Acutalibacteraceae; genus UBA1213. The sequence continues at coordinate 561 of CACYCG010000242.1, read as the reverse complement.
TGGTGACTGGGCTGCGGGGAAAAGGTGGGGGCTACCGGCTTTCCAAAGCGCCGGAGGATATCGGCGTGGGGGACGTGCTGCGGTTTATGGAGGGCGGTCTGGCGCCGGTGGCGTGTCTCGAAGAGGGGCACAAAGTCTGCCCCCGGGCGTCTGTCTGCCGCACGCTGACGTTCTGGAGAGGGCTTGACGAGGCGATCCGGCAGTACACCGACGGCTACACCATCGCCGACCTGATGCGCACGGAAGACGGAAACGACTACATTATATAATACAGCCGGCTTTGTCGGCTAACGGAAGGCTGAAAAATGGTTGGTGCTTCAGGTTATTCTGCTGGCTTACCCTTGCTGAAAGGGGAGAGGCTGCCCCGATGGTTTAATGGTCGGTGCTTCAGGTTGTTTTGCTGGTTTTCGTTTTTCTGAAGGGCAGCTTCTCCGTATAAAGGGCAGGTTTCTCTTCTCGGGCAGCCCCCCGGCGGAAACGCTGGCTGCGCCAGCTCAATGAATAACGAATAATGAATAATGAATAGTGAATAATAATCTCGTGTTTGAGGTTGTTCTTGTG
>CACYCG010000241.1 GCA_902772855.1 uncultured Ruminococcus sp. | reverse complement strand
GCTCATCAGCGCCATATAGCTCGGAAAGGTGGATTCATCCATGCCGGGAATAAACACATGATTAAACTCCAGCCCCTTGGCGCTGTGCAGGGTCATCAGCACGACAAAGTGGTCTTCTTCCTGCGTATTGTAGGAGTCGATATCTGAAAGCAGGGCGATCTCTTCGAGGAAGCCCTGCAGGGAGGCGTCATCCGGGTGTTCCTGCTCATAGCGCACGATGGTGGACGTCAATTCACGGACGTTTTCCACCGCTTCGTTTCCGTTGTCGCTTTCTTTGAGGATGAAGGGAATGTACTCAATGCGCTCCACCAGCGTTTTGTACATTTCCGAGATGGGGGTGCCGGTCTCCAGTTTGTGGATCATCTCCCGGATGAGGGCGGCAAACTCCTTCAGGCGGGTCCGGTTTTTGGTCAGGGCGGCAAACTCCTCCGCCTGCTCCATCGTTTCGATCATGGAAGTGCCCATCATCAGGGAGATCTCTTCGATCTGATCCACCGATTTATCCCCGATGCCCCGCTTGGGGATATTGATGATCCGTTTGAGGCGGGTGCTGTCGTGGATATTGGAAATGACGCTGAGATAGGCGATCATATCCCGGATCTCCCGCCGGTCATAGAAGCGCCTGCCTCCCACAATGCGGTAGGGAACGGAAGCCCGCACCAGCGCCCGCTCAATGGTCTGCGACTGCGAGTTCATGCGGTAGAGCACGGCAAAATCAGAATAATCGGCGCCTTTGGCTTTTTGTTCGTTGATGGTGTCCGCAATAAAGCGGGCTTCGTCCCGCTCATCGGAGGCATTGTAGCGCAGGATCTTGCGGCCGAGCGGATTTCTGGTCCACAGGGTTTTGTCCTTGCGCTGGCTGTTGTTGCGGATGACCGCATTGGCGGCGGAAAGAATGGTTTCAGTGGAGCGGTAATTCTGCTCGAGCTTGATGACCTTTGCATCGGTAAAGGTGGATTCAAACTCTAAAATATTTCGGATGGTAGCCCCCCGGAAACGATAGATGCTCTGGTCGTCATCGCCCACGACACAGAGGTTTCCGTGCATGGAAGAAAGCAGGCGGACCAGTTCATACTGGGCGTGGTTGGTGTCCTGATATTCATCCACCATAATATATTCAAACCGACCGGCGTATTTTCTGCGGACGTCTTCATAATCCCGCAGGAGCACGACGGTGTTGAAGATCATATCGTCAAAATCCATCGCATCGGCCTGGATCAGACGGTCCTGATACAATTTGTACACCTTCGCCACCGACACCTTGAAGGCATCATTTCCCGCCTCGAATGCATACTGCTCCGGGGTGATGAGGCGGTCTTTGGCGGAGGAGATCTCATGCAGAACGGTTTTGGGGGCGAGCATTTTTTCGTCAAAGCGCAGGGCTTTCAGGCATTCCTTCACCATGCGTTTCTGGTCGTCCCCGTCGTAGACGGTGAAGTGAGAGGAATAGCCCAGCAGATTCCCGCTGGCCCTCAGAATCCGGCCGCAGGCGGAATGAAAGGTGGAAGCCCACACGTTCAGCCCCTCTTCGCCCACTTTGGCGCAGATCCGGTCTTTGAGTTCCCCGGCGGCTTTATTGGTGAAGGTGATGGCCAAAATCCGCCACGGCTCCGGCGCATACACCGACAGCCTTCGCACCAGCTCTTCCGGCAGTTCTCCGCCTTCTTCGCTGCAGCGGCGGATGAGGTCTTTTTCCTCCGGGGTATACTCTCCGTACACCACCGGCGAACCGAACGCTTCTCCCCAGCGCAGCAAATGAGCGATCCGGTTGACCAGCACAGTCGTTTTTCCGCTTCCGGCACCCGCTAAAATCAGCAGAGGCCCGCTGACCGTCTGCACCGCCAGCCGCTGCCGGTCGTTAAGCGCTTCCATTTCTCTTTCCATGATTTTCTGCCGCCAGCGGGCAATTTCCGAATTGTTCGTTCCCATTTTTTCTTCCTCCTTTTATCGCTTCCTATTATACACCATTTTTCTTCATTTAGCAATCAACCGTCAGGCATCGGCAGCGGCGGCGCTGCACCCCGTAGCCGGGGGATTCTCCCCCGGACCCCCTTCCGGGGCTTACAGTCAACGGGAACGCTAAAAGTCTTGCAAAGGAGGGAAAGTTTTCGTCCACCTTTTTCAAAAGGTGGCAGAGTCCAGAGACAGCGTCTCTGGTCGCG
>CACYCG010000240.1 GCA_902772855.1 uncultured Ruminococcus sp. | reverse complement strand
GGCGACCAGAGACTCCGTCTCTGGACTCTGCCACCCTTTGAAAAGGGTGGACGGAAACTTTGCTTTCCTTTGCAAAAACTTTGCCGCCTTCTATTCATCAGGTGCAAGCCCCGGAAGGGGGGTCTGGGGGCACTCCCCCAGATACGGGGTGCAGCGCCGCCGCTGCCGCTGGCGGGCTTGCGGGAAGAGGGAAGGTGTGATACAATAGGGGAGAACGCTATGGTTGGAAAGGAATAGAGAAAGATGAAAACCTCGGATTTTTATTATGATCTTCCGGAAGAATTGATCGCCCAGACCCCCCTGGAGCCTCGGGACAGTTCCCGGATGTTAGTGATGGACCGGAACAGCGGCGCCCTGCAGCATCGGCATTTTTATGATATTCTGAACTATCTGCGGGAAGGGGACTGCCTGATCATGAACGATTCCCGCGTTATCCCCGCCCGGATCTTCGGCGAAAAGGAAGGAACGGGCGCCCATGTGGAGTTCCTGCTGCTGCGGCAGATAGAAAACAAGCGCTGGGAAACGCTGGTGAAACCGGGACGCAAAGCCAAAGCTGGCACCCGGTTTGTCTTCGGAAACGGCCTGATGACGGGGGAAGTGACCGCCGTTACTCCGGAAGGAAACCGGCTGGTGGATTTTTCCTGCGAGGGGAGCATTTACGCCGTGCTGGACCGGTTGGGGCAAATGCCTCTGCCGCCCTATATCCACGAGACCCTGAAGGACCGGGAGCGCTACCAGACGGTGTACAGCCGGGAATTAGGATCCGCTGCCGCCCCTACAGCGGGACTGCATTTTACCCGGGAACTGATGCAGCGGGTACAGGAAAAAGGCGTGAACATCGGCTTTGTGACCCTTCATGTCGGGCTGGGGACGTTTCGCCCGGTGAAGGTAGAGGACGTAGCCAGCCACCATATGCATTCCGAGCATTACGAACTCTCCGAGGAAACCGCCGCCCTGATCCGCCGCACAAAAGAGGCCGGCGGCCGGGTCATCGCCGTGGGCACCACCACCTGCCGCACCCTCGAATCGGTGGCCGCTAAGGAAGGTGAGATCAAGGCTTCGGAGGGAGAGACAGATATTTTTATTTATCCCGGCTTTCAGTTTCGGGTGCTGGATGGGCTGATCACGAATTTCCACCTGCCGGAAAGCACCCTGATCATGCTGGTGTCCGCATTCGCCGGGTATGACCATGTGATGCAGGCATACCGCACCGCTGTGGAGGAGAGGTACCGGTTTTTCAGTTTTGGGGACGCTATGCTCATCCTGTAAGCTGTCGGGGCGCCGGACAAAAGTCCCGGTGTCCCCAAAAAGCCCTGCGGCCGCACAAAGCCGCAGGGCGTTGCTCCATATATCGAAAGGAGGAGACCAGTTATGCGCCGTTCATCGTCTGATCATCGGGCGATTTTGCTGATGATTGCTTCTGCCTTCAGCTTTGCCGTGATGAACCTCTGTGTACGGCTTTCCGGAGACCTGCCCTCTCTCCAAAAATCCTTTTTCCGGAATGCGGTGGCGATGGTGTTTGCCGTCATCGTTCTGCTGAAAAACCGGGGATCCTTTGTGCCGCAAAAGGGCTGCAAGCGGTATATTCTGGCCCGGTCGCTGATCGGAACATTGGGGATCATCTGCAACTTCTATGCCATTGACCACATTCCGCTGGCAGATGCTTCTATCCTGAACAAGATGTCTCCGTTTTTTGTCATCCTGTTTTCGATTTTTATTTTATCCGAACGGCTGGATGCGGTGCAGGCGCTGACCGTCTGCGGGGCGTTCGTCGGCTGTTTGTTCGTGGTCAAACCCAGTTTTGCCGCAGCGGATTTTCATGCCTCGGCCATCGGGCTGGCGGGCGGCTTGTGTGCGGGGCTGGCCTACACCTTTGTGCGTCTGCTCGGAAAAAAAGGAGAGAAGGGGGCGCTGATCGTGTTTTACTTTTCCCTGATCTCCTGCCTGACCACTCTTCCGGGAATGCTGCTTTCGTTCCATCCCATGCAGCCGCTCCAGCTTTTAGCGCTGCTGGGGGCCGGTCTGGGAGCGGCCGGGGGACAATTCTGCATCACCGCCGCCTACTGCCGGGCGCCGGCGAGGGAAATTTCGGTGTATGATTACTCGCAGATCATTTTTGCCACGACGCTGGGCGCTGTGGTGCTCGGAGAACTCCCGGACTGGCTGAGCTTTGTCGGCTATGCCATCATCATCGGCATGGCGGTGCTGCTGTTTTGGCATAATAACCGCCCTGCCAAGGACCGGAAAACGGAAAAATCGTCCTGAAGGCACCCTGTCTGCCATGCCCTTCAGTCCGGGCAGGAAATACGGGCGACTTCTTCGATCGTGTGGTGCAGTTTCAGGACCATATCGGTGTCGGCGGCTCGGTAGTACATTTCTTTTCCATGCCGGGTGGCCACGATCAGTCCGGCGCTTTTGAGCAGTTTTAGATGATGGGAAACGGCCGGGCTGGACATATCCGTAGCGGCCGCAATATTGATGACACATTCCTCGCAGTGACACAGCAGCCAGAAGATTCTCAGCCGGCTGGGGTCTCCCAATTGCTTCATGGCATCCGCCACGGTTTTGATCACTTCTACGGAAGGCATTGTTTCCGTCAGGCGGTTATCCTGCGGATGGTGAGGATGCGGCAGGATTTTTTTATACGGTGTTTCAGACATAATACAGTCCCCTCCCGGTTCAGGCTACAGCGTTTTTTCATCTTTTATATTGTAGCCCAATTCTCCCCAAAAATCAACCCGCGCCCGCCGCCAGCCAGCGTGACGCGCCCGGAGGAAGTACCCTTGGGGTGCTGGACCCATATCCGGGGGAGTTCCCCCGGACCCCCCTTCCGGGGCTTGCACCTGAAGAAGACGCTAAAAGTCTTGCAAAGGCCAGCGGCAGCACGCTCAGTGGAGGCGCCCTTGGGGTACTGGACCCATGTTTTTCCAGCGCAGCTCTTCTGTCAAAGTTCTGCAAATAATCCCAGAATTATTTTACACCAACTTCACAGCCAGCATAGGCGCTGCCCGCCTTTTGAACAAGGTGAACGAAAACCCGCATTTGTCTTCTTTTCAACAAAATGATTTCCTTGGAAAATCCTGTTTCTCTATTGATTTTTCTCTTCG
>CACYCG010000239.1 GCA_902772855.1 uncultured Ruminococcus sp. | reverse complement strand
CATGTACATATCCTCCTGATGCTGCGCCAGAGAAAACAGAATATCCGCAAACCTCCGGCGATAGATGAACTTCAGGGACAGCCTCGCCGCATTGGGTTTGATGCCGACAATAAAAAACTCCGCGTCGTCTTCCACCCCCGTCAGATCGGCGATCCGCTCCCGCGTCACCTTGCCTTTCCGGGCCAGATCGAACGTATCCCTCAGCATGGTATCCGTCTGTTTCTCATTCATCTTGTCGGGATCCAGACTGCCGTTGAAGCACTGGTCAAACATCGAGCAGCATTCCTCATTTTTCCGGGTGTTGGCCGCCCAGTAGAAGATCGTGGTTTCATCGATCACCATACGGTGGTTTTTGTCGGAAAGCAGAAGGTTCATCGCTGCGGTGTATTTTCTCATGGCCTCTTCCGAAATATAGCTGTTGTACGACTGCTCTACCCCATAGGACCAGAACGCATCGTACTTCAGGCCGACTAAAACCGTTCCGGATGCCTGCCCGCCGATGATCCCCTTGATCTTGTCATGCGTCCGGCTGATCGGGAGTTTTTTGCCCGAAACGGCACAGGGGGCGATATATCCGTCCGAGGGGACAGCCGCAGAGCGCAGGGATTCATACCGTTCCTTCAGGAGGGAGTCTTCCTGCAGCAGGTGCTGCTCCTCTCCGTTCAGGATAAACGCAAAATACGAGCCGGTATATTCCTTCCCCAGCGACAGCAGATGCGGGTTTTCCGTTTCGTTTTCCGGAACCCACTGCTGCAGGAACAGCCGATAGGCCCGCACGAGCGGAGAATCCAGCCCTTCTGTCCATTCCAGATTCTTCTGCACAAACATCTCATGGGACTTTCGGGCTTTGCCGGTGGGGTCGTCCGGGGTGAATCCGGTTTTCTCATAATTCAGCCCGAAGATGTACAGGGGGCGGTGTTCTATGAAATTGGCGTCAATGCCCGGTTTTTGCGAACGCAGGGGAAAGATCATGATTCGTGGGTCCCTGCGGATCTGCTCCTTTCCTTTCTTATCCTTCACCAAAGACTCGATGCGGACGTCTTTGATGGAATGGACCTTCCCTTCCGGCGTAAGGGAGATCAGATAATGGATGGCCTGCCGGGAATAGCCCTCCGGAGCGGGCAAAACGATGTCTTCAGACGGGTTGGCCAGAAGGTCGTCATAATAATCGCACAAAGCCTGAATCAGCATATCATCATCTCCTTATACTGCCGGACATCTATCACGCCGCCGATCATGTGGGGCCGGTAATAGACAGGAGAGGCCCTGTCGGAAAAAACCGGGTTTTCCCAGTCGTGATTCAGCGGGATCCCCTTGTCTTCAAACTCCACCCGATAGCACATATAGCCTAAATCCACATCCCCCATAGCAAGGATCTCCGGGCTGATGCGGCTCAGGTCGAAGGATTCCACCAGCTCCAGTGAACGCACCGGAAACTCCGCACACCCCAGGCAGGGCGTGCGGAACCACTGCCCCTTTTCCAGCCGGCGCCGGATGATATGGAAGTGCTTTTTTTCGTCTTCATCCTCATGATCACTTTTCAGCCCCGTCATTTCAAAGTGAAACTCCACGCCATAGCACACATCCCGCAGCAGCATGGAGGCCCTCTGAGTCCGGGCTTCGGAGGTGTACACACAGGGGTCCTTTCCCTTCCCTTCCATTTGTGAACGAACACTGAGGGAAGAGACCTTGTTTTTCACCTCGTTGCGCCGCACATTCAGAAAGCGGATCGGGTGAAACACAATGATGCGGTCGATTTCATACCGGATGGCCGGCTTCCAGTACACGCTTTTCAGCAGCCCCTCCAGCGCTCCCGGGGGCGGCACGTCATAACTGACCCGCTCCACCTTCATTTCCGGCCGGGTGAACAGCGCATAATCCCCCGACACCATGATCTTGAATCCTCTGCTCATTGTATCAATCCTCCTATTCTATGTATAGATCCTGCGCTTCAAACTGCAATCCGGTATCGCTGTGATACTGCCGCTGCGCCTCCAGACACCAGATCCCGCCGTATTCCTTCACAACGCCCTGCTGCTGGAGCTGACGCAGTTCATACACATATACCGAAAAGGTATATTTCTGCAGCCGGCGGTGGTTGGTGCTGCCGGTTTGCTTCAGCCGGTCGATCAGTTTCCTGCTTTCCTCATCGCATACCACAGCCACCGATACCGTATCATCCCCGATCATCCGGAACTCCCTTGCATACGCTGCAAAGGGAATGGAAAACGGACTTCCCACGCCGTGCGCAATCGAGTTTTTCCGGATCTCATCGCTTTGAAACCGGTACAGCCTGTCGTAATACTCCCGGATGCATTCCGGAGAGGCAATATCCTCATACTTTTCCGACAGGGTGCGGGCCAAATGCACCCTGAAGCGCTGTGTTCCTTCCTGCAGCCGGAAAACGCAGATCTCCGCCTGCTGCCTTTTGCCCTCCCGATTGCAGCGCCCGCCTGCCTGCAGGATGCTGTCCAATCCGGTCAGCTCCCGGTAGACAGTAACAAAATCCAGATCCACGCCCGCTTCTATCAGCGAGGTGGAGATCACCAGGATCCTCCGGTTTTCCGGAACGTTCTGTCCATTCGGATAGTCTTCATACAGCCGGGACAATTCTTCTTTCACCTCCTCAATGACACGCCTGCGGTCAAAAGCGGTCATATAGGTTGACAGGTGAAAGCGTTTTCCCGGCGCCATCGCATACAGGGCCGCCGCTGTTTTTCTTTTGTTGACCACGATCAGTGCCGAAGCCTGCCGGCCGGCTTCCTCTAAAAGCTCTTCCTCGCTGATCAGCCCTTTCTGCACATAGGTCCCTTTTTTGAAACAGGGATACAGGCTTTTATCCGTCACCACATCGAGGATGCGGCTGTCCTTCAGGGCATAGCGGGCGATCAGTTCCTTAAAATCAGGCATCGTGGCGGTCAGAAAAACCGCTTCGCTGTGAAGATACCGGGTCAGAAACGCCACCGCCCTCAGACATGGCTGAAGATACTCCGGCGACATCAGGTGCGCTTCATCAAAAATCAGCATACAGTCCGCCATATGATGCATTTTCCGGAGTTTGCCGCGCTTGTTTCCGTACAGCGATTCAAAGAACTGCACCGAAGTGGTCACGATCACCTGTGCGTTCCAGTTTTCTGTGACGTTTCGGATCAGAAGCTGATAATCCTCATCCTCCTCTTCCTCCTCCACACAGTACGATGACTGATGCCGCAGGATCTGCACGCTCTCTCCGAACACGTCTTCAAAAACCGCAACGGTCTGATCAATGATGCTGTTGTAGGGGATCACATAGATGATCCTTCTCCGGCCCGTGCGAAGCGCCCGCATCAGGGCAAACTTCATGCTGCACAGCGTCTTGCCGCTGCCGGTGGGCATATTCATCAGATAAATCTCCGCATCTTCCCCCGCTTTTTCGTACACCTGCGCCTGCAGCCCTGAGCGGGCTTTCTGCAGAGGCGTTTCCGGCCGGAAAGAAGCCATCTTTTCGTCTATCTTCCGCAGACAGGCCCCCAGATCGGAGGACAGTTCCTCGTTTTTCCGGCCGCTGCAAAAAGAAGCGGTATCCAGAGAATCCGCATCGGTCAGGCAGGAAAAACAATACCTCACCAGAAAAGCAAGGGCCTCAATAAAGCATTCGTTGTCGCTGCGGATCTGCGGGCATAGCATCAGAAAACGCCTGAGCGCTTCCTCATCCGGAGCGGGAACCGCTATCTCTGCGGCATACTCCGAATAATCCTCCAGCACCGGCCCCCGTTTCATTCTGCCGCACAGGGTGGGGTCGTCCTTTGTATCCTGCGGTGTGCCCCCGTCCGGAAGGCCGGCATGATGACCGGCAATACAGTACTGCATCATCAGGGAGGACAGCGGAGCGCTTTTGCCGAAAAGCCGTTTTGCCTCGAGCGCCCCGCAGGTAGAATGGTCCACCTGCAGCTTTGCCCCTTCCCGGATCTTCTTCTGGAACGATCCCTGATATTTTCCAACGTCATGCAGCAGGCCCATAGCATAGACAAGACCTTTCAGCGGTTCCGCCGCAAACTCCCGTCCCATCCCCGCCGTAGCCCGATTGTGCGATTCAATGCTTTGCTCTGCCCCGGAATCCGGGCGGATATGTGCAATCTTCATAAAAACTCTCCCCGTTGGATAAATATAAAACTATTTTTGCACACAGTATATCACACAAGCCTCCAAAAAGCAATCACTTTTTTCTTTCCTTCAGGAGGAATGTGCATTTTATTGTACACTCCTGCCGCTGTTCCCGCTGCAGGCCAGGAAAGCGCTTTGCAAAAAAACCGCTTTCTCCCCGTCCTCAGAAAAAAAGACCGCCCGGGGCGGTCCCGGGCGGAAGTGTGTCTATGTCTGATTGTTTTGGGCAAGGAACGCCGGGTCAATCGGGGCGATCCCTCTTGTTCTCCCGCAGAGGCGTGTCTGCAGGGGGCCTTCATGCCATTCTGATGAGCTTTGATTTGAAGCGGATGGCGTCCAATCCTATCCCCAGCACCACGAAAACGATCCCGCTCGCTGTCGCCTGGATCAGATTCGGCAGCAATTCCGCTGTCGCCGCCGCCGCATCATACATCAGGGCATTGGCCACAAAATACCCGCCGAGCGTCACCAGAGTGGTCGGCAGCAGCATAAGAAGGTTCGGCAGATGGATGATCTTCTCCTTTCTTTTTGCATCCTTCACCGTCCAACGGATCAGGAAAAACGGCAGCACGTTCAGCGCTTTGATGATGGCTGTCGGCAAAGCCCACTGGGGGTACCCCGCCAAAAGATCGGCCAGCGCTCCGCCGATGGAGGCCGCAAAAAATCCGTAGGGCCCCGGCAGAAGCGCCGCCGCCAAATACACAACAGAATCGCCGATATGCGTATACCCCAGCGGAGCCGGTACCTTCACAAAAGCCGTTGTCACGGTAACAAAGGCCGCCAGCAGAGCGGTCAGGGTCAGCAGTCTGAGATGGTTTTGTCTGGTCATAAAAATCTCCTCCTGAAATGGCTGCGTCGGCACAGTCTGTCAGACCGTGCCGGCTTATGGAAAAGGGTCCGGTCACACAGCCGCAAAGCCGTTTTCAAGATCGGCGATAATATCGTCGATATGCTCGGTGCCGATGGAAAGGCGAATGGTGTTCCGGTGAATGCCGGCTTCCTCCAGCTCGGTGTCGGTTAGCTGTGAATGCGTCGTCGTAGCGGGATGAATCACAAGGGATTTCACGTCGGCTACATTGGCCAGCAGTGAAAAGATCTTCAGCCCGTCAATAAAGCGGAAGGCTTCCTCCTGCCCGCCCTTGATGTCAAAGGTAAAGATGGAGCCGCCGCCGTTCGGGAAATACTTCTCATACAGGGCATGATCGGGGTGGTCGGGCAGAGAAGGATGATACACCTTTTCCACCTGCGGATGGCCGACTAAATACTCCAGCACTTTCTTGGTGTTTTCCGCATGGCGCTCCAGCCGGAGGGAAAGCGTTTCCGTTCCCTGCAGCAGCAAGAAGGCGGCAAAGGGAGAAATGCAGGCGCCGGTATCCCGGAGCAGAATGGCCCGGATATAGGTGGCAAAAGCGGCTTTTCCGGCGGCTTCGGTGAACTTCACGCCATGATAGCTGGGGTTCGGCTCGGAGATCCACGGATAGCGTCCGGAAGCAGCCCAGTCAAAGCGGCCGCCGTCCACGATCACCCCGCCCAGGGTCGTTCCGTGACCGCCGATGAACTTGGTGGCGGAATGCACCACGATGTCGGCGCCGTGCTCCAGCGGACGGATCAGGTAGGGGGTGCCGAAGGTATTGTCGATCACCAGCGGCAGGCCGTGCGCGTGGGCGATCTTCGCCAGAGCGTCAATATCGGGAATGTCGCTGTTCGGGTTTCCGAGGGTCTCAATGTAAATGGCCTTCGTATTGGGACGAATGGCCGCCTCCGTTTCCTGCAGGTTATGAATATCGACAAAGGTGGTTTCAATGCCGTACAGCGGGAGGGTATGCGCCAGCAGGTTGGCAGAACCGCCGTAGATGGTCTTCTGCGCCACGATATGCTCTCCCCGGACAGCCAGCGCCTGGATGGTATAGGTGATAGCGGCGGCGCCGGACGCCAGCGCCAGACCGGCCACGCCTCCTTCGAGGGCGGCAATTCTTTCCTCAAACACGCCCTGCGTGGAATTGGTGAGCCGTCCGTAGATATTTCCGGCATCAGCCAGCCCGAAACGGGCGGCGGCGTGCTCGGCATTGTGGAAGACATAACTGGTGGTGGCGTAAATCGGAACCGCTCTTGCATCGCTGGCGGGGTCCGCCTGCTCCTGTCCGACGTGAAGCTGTAAGGTTTCAAAACGATAAGCTGACATAAAAGATTCCTTCTTTCTTGTTATTTCAAATAGTTTTCATTCGTTTCTTGTATCAGATAATGTCTGAGGTCCAATGGTCCTCAGGGGTCAGGCTCCGGCAGGCGTCACATTCGCTCCGGCAAATGCCCGGCCGTCATCACTGTTTTTCGACAGATTTTCATAAGGGGGTTCCTCCCTTCCGTTGATATCCCAATTATATACTATGTTAATAGGTTTTGTCAAGCATTTCTTTTCGATTTATTTTTTTCTATTGCCTGATCGCTCTAAATATGATATAGTATAGGCACTATATTTCCTATCAGAGAGGAATGATCCTGAATGAAAACAGTAACAAAGGAAACAGCAGACCTGCTGGAACGGTATTTTGACGCTGCTGCAAATCTGTACGGCGTTATTACTCTTTCAAAGCTGCTGATGATCTATAACTCACAAAACGAGCCGATAACGGAGGAACAGCTATTAGAGTTTGCAGATACCTTCGACCATTCAAAAAAGTTCTACGATATAGTAAGCGAAGACGAAATGTATGATGATGTGGAAGAAACCAAACCGATGGACAGGGAAATTGTGGCCGAGGACCTTATAATGGACTTTGGAAATGGCGATCTGACCTATTATTATGTCAAAGAGGAACAGGAAGGAAAGGAATACTATGTCCCCTCAAAAGAAAAACTGCTAAGATATGAAAACAATTATTATTTTGAGAAAACCTTATCCTTTATCAGCCTTCGTGCTTTTTTCAGGAATCTTCCCGGTATGGATAAGGAACGAGCCGATCAAGTTGCAGATGACATCCAACTTGATGCTCAATTAGGAGAAGGTGATATCGGCAGTGCTATGGAAACTTTATCCCGCTTAAAGGTGAAGCTGAATGACCGGCAAACGGATGAGTTTATCCATCTCTTTGCGGATTTGTTTTTGGATTCAAGATTGCAAATTCATTGTGGTCATTCCCCAAGAGAAATGATATCGCTCTGATAACAGGGCATGAAGAAAGCCGTCCGGGTTAGTCCGGGCGGCTGCTGCATTTTATATGGTGTAATATCTCTGATTTTTGCTCCTCGGTTTTTCGGGAATAGCCAAAGCAAGCTGTTTGCTTTCGATCATCGGCTTTATATATTTTTCCATCACATAAGCGATGGTCAGCCTGCCTTTGAAAAGCTCCTTCAATTCCGCACGGCTTTTCGGAGTGCGGCAGAAGCTGAGTATTTCCTCTGAAACGGGGTCGGACACAGAATGGCTGAAACTGCGGTTATAAAGCGTTACCTTGAAAACACCTCTGTCGCTTTCAAATACCGGTTCGGGCAGACCGTATTCTTTCATAGCGCTGACGATAGTAGGAATACCGCTATAACGATTTTCGGTTTCTCCGAGTATTTCCATAGCATTTGCAATAGCGGGATTACGGGTATCTGCGGCAAATTGGCCAAGTCTGTCAATGGTCATTCTGCCGTAAAGACCGCCGGGGTTTTCTATTTCAAAACGGTCGGTAAACATTCTGATAGTGATAGGCGCAGAATCGGTGTGTATGCTGTAATCCCTGTGGATAAGTGCGTTCAGGATAAGTTCTCTTATAGCCATTACAGGGTAGTCGGTTCTGTCGGCTCTTTTGCCTGTATCCGGGTCAATAATAGTGGCTGTTTTCATATTGTTCCGCACAAAATGCAGGGCATCGTTCAGCATCTGAACAAAATTGCCGTCTATTCTTTTGTTGTCGATGAATCTTTCCCCGACAGGACCTGTACGGCTGATTTCCGTACCGGGAACAGATACCGCTGTAATACAAAGCTGCGGAAAGAATGCCTGAGGATAGACAGAAAACAGCATAAGCCCTGCAAGTGTCGGCTT
>CACYCG010000238.1 GCA_902772855.1 uncultured Ruminococcus sp. | reverse complement strand
TCCGGATCGCCTCTGAAGACTACCTGTCAGGTGCGCTGCAAGGTCGGTCAGATGATTGTCATCAGCGGCATTCCGATTGGAACCAAGTATAACGTGCAGGAAGTGGACAACAACTACTATGAACTGGACGATACCAATTCCATTCATATGGCGCAGGATATTGAACTGGATGAAAACGGCAACAACGCCGTCTATGCCGTCAATGAAAGAAAAACCGGTTTGCTGGACGTTGTCAAGCTGCTGTATTCGCAGGCCGGCACCGAAATCACGGACGATACGCACAAGTTCACCATCGTGGTAACGCTGACCGCTCCGGCGAGTGTGTCGTTTGCCAATTACCCGGTGACGGCTTCCGTGGACGGAATTGCCCTGACAGGCAGTGACATCACTCAGACCTATGACGGGACCAATACCCCGAATCTTCTGACCCTGACGCTTAAAGTTCGATCGGGCTATGATTATCAGGTGCTGCTGCAGGGCATCCCCTACGGCACGAACTACTCCGTTGCAGAGGATCTGACCGGAGACACCGGCTACCTTCTCCGCACGGCAGAACATACCGGAACGGTGGGTTACACCAACCCGATCTATGAGGACCCTGCACAGATAGTCGGAAATGAAGCAGAGGGCACTTCCGATATGGTGACGGTGGAAAACATTGTGTCCGCTGTTATCGTCATGCCGGAAACCGGCGGCACGCCGCTTGTTTTCCTGTTCCCCTTCGGAATCATTGCTCTGGCAGGTTCTGCCGCAGCGTTGATCTTCTATAAAAGAAAATTACAGTGGGAAGCTGTGAAAGAAAAGAGGAGGAGGGACTGAGGCAGGAGGCGTTTGAAAAAACAACCGAATATGACAGTGCGCCGGAAGCTGTGCACGGCGGCTGTCATATTTCCACCAATTGCACGGCAACGAGACAACTTAAAAATGGAGGGACTATCATGTCGAAAAAAATGTTAAAAAGAACCGGCGTAGCTGTTTTGTCAATGGCTATGCTCCTGTCCATGGGCGCTTTGGCGGCCACTTCTGCCAGCGCTACTTCTGCCAGCGCTGTGGATATGACAGCCGAAACTGTCACCATCGCCAACACCTACGGCGGTACCTATGATGTGTACAAAGTGCTGGATGCAACGGTTGCTGCCGGCGGACTGACCTATACCTACGATTTCGCCACCGGCTTCTCCTCTGCTGCCTGCGGCTATACCGTGGCTCAGATTGCTGCAGTGGATGCTTCCAATGCGTCGGATATGAAAGCATTGGCTGATGCGCTGGTGAGGGATTCTGCTGACGCCACCCCGGTCAACGGCGCTACTCCCATTGATGCCGGCGGCACCATCAGCCTGACCCCCGGCTACTATCTGATCACCTGCGCCGGCGGCACTCAGATGACCGTGGCCCCGACCCTGATCTCTGTTCGCAGCGATACCACCACCGGAACCGTCACCCCCAAGACCTCTTCTCTGACGCTGGATAAATACATCACCGGCGTGGCTCAGGGAACGGCTGCCCAAGTCGTTGGCACCACCGACGGAGAAGCAAAGCCCAACAGCGCTCAAGCGGCTGTCGGCAACGTGGTCAGCTATGCGATCGAAGCCAAGACCCCGAAATATGCTCCCACCGTGACCACCTTGACCGGTTCCTATCAGATCGTGGATACACCGAGCGCCGGCCTGACCTATGTGGCGAATTCTATCGTGGTTTACTGTGACATCAACGGCAACGGCACCTTTGAGGATGCAACCGAGAAAATCTACTATCATGACGGCACCGATGCTCATTATGTGACCTTCGGCGATCCCGCTGCCAATATCGTCACCGTTTCCGGCACGACCGTGACCTTTGATAACGACTTTATTCTGGCCAATCAGGACAAGGCTGTAAAAGTCACCCTCGACACGACCGTCAACGCCAATGCGGTTACTGTGGAAAACACCAACCAGGCTGTGCTCAACTACAACAACGACTATTATGAAGGCAGCGATACGGATAGTCTGACCGATATCGTCAAAGTATACGCCGCCAAACTCGAAATCACCAAGACCTTCTCGGATAACCCGGCTTCCGGTTCCTATCCGATCGCAGGCTTTACCCTGTACAAAGATTCCATCGATGCGGCTAATGTCGTTGCAACGGCTTCTACCACCGCTTCCGACAACACCCTCACCTTTAACGAGCTCGCTGCCGGCATCTACATCCTCGTGGAAACCACGGTTCCGGACGGCTATGTGAAGGCTGACAACGTGACCTTTACGCTTGCTGCCAACAAGACCGGCACCGAATATAACGGAACCTATGTTCTGTTATCTGCTACGGGCGCTGCTATGGATGCCACCAATAAGATCGTAACCTCTACCGTGTCCAACGTCAAGGGCGCAACCCTCCCCGGCACCGGCGGCATCGGCACCATCATCTTCACCGTGGGCGGCGCTTCCATCGTTCTGCTCGCCGGCGTGATGTTCGTGCTGTACATGAGAAAGAGAAAGGCTGAAGAAGAATAATCGGCTGCTCTGAGTTCATGAAAACGTTTCTCTGCTCCCCCTTGGCGGGGGGAGCAGGTTTTCCAAAAGGTCCGGCTTCGGGCGGGTCTTTTGGAAAACAAGAAAGGAACCACCGACCCAATGACGAAGAAACGAAAGCGCCTGCTTGTGCTGTTTCTGATCGGCTGTCTGTATTTTTCCGGCATCGGGGCGATCCTGTACCCGATCGTTTCCAACGTGATGTCGCTGCAGCAATCCCTGCAGGCTATCACCGACTACCGTCAGGCGGTTCTGGAAATGCCGGAGGAAGAGATCGACAAACGGGTGGAGCTGGCGAAGGAGTATAACCGGGAGATTTTTCTCGGGAATTATGAAAACGGGCTGGAGCGCTGCCTGTGCGATGCCAAAGGACAGATGTGCTATCTGGAGATCCCCTCCATCGACGTGTACCTTCCTGTGTATTACGGGACTTCGGAGGAAGTGCTGAAAAAAGGCTGCGGGTGTTTGGAAAACACCTCCTTGCCGGTGGGCGGCATGAATACGCATTCGGTCATTTCCGGCCACACGGGCCTGCCGACGGCGGAAATGCTGACGAAGCTCGACCAGGTGAAGGAAAACGACGTGTTCTATGTCCATGTGCTCGGAGAGGTGCTGGCCTACCGGGTGGATCAGATAGAAGCGGTCACCCCGAATAAGGTGGAGCTGCTCACCATTAAACCGGAAAAGGATTACCTCACCCTGCTCACCTGCACCCCCTACGGCATTAACGACAAGCGGCTGTTAGTGCGAGGCGAGCGGATCGCCTATTTGCAGGAAACAGCCTCCTCCGGCGAAGCCGTGCCGCAAAAAACTGCTGAAGACCGCAGCACCGAAGGACTGCAGGAGGAGATCACCCGGCAGTGGTGGGTGGTTGTCGGCGTGGTGCTGGGAAGCGTGCTTCTCTTTGCGCTGGCGCTTGTGTGGCTGCTGCACAGCATCCGCAATCTCTCTCCGGAGGAACAAGATGGCATCTCTGAAAAAACAGATTAAAAACCGACTTCCCTTAGTGGGAATTTTCCTGCTGCTGCTGCTCGGCGTGGGGCTGTTTTCCTACCCCATCATCAGCAACTGGTATGGAGAATATACAGCCGATACCACGATCCGCCACTATGACGAAGCCGTGCAGCGTATCGGTGACGACGCTCTTTCGCAAATGCGGAAAGCTGCGGAAGAATACAACAAGGCCCTGGCGGGGGGGAACAGCCGGAAGGTGTCCGCCGCGGATTACGATTCCCTGCTGGCCGTTTCCGACAGCATCGCCTACATCGAGATCCCCAAGATCCGGGTGAATCTGCCGATCTACCACGGGCTTTCCGATGAGGTGCTGCAGCGGGGCGTGGGGCATATGGAAGGCTCGTCCCTGCCTGTGGGCGGAACGTCCACGCATTGTGTGCTGGCCGGTCATACCGGTCTGCCCTCTGCCAAATTATTTACCGACCTCGATCAATTAGCTTCCGGTGATTATTTTTATATTCACGCCCTTGATAAGGTGTTGGCGTATCGGGTGGATCAGGTTCTCACGGTCCTGCCGTGGGAGGATCAGTACACGCAGATCGTTTCGGGACAGGATTACGTCACGCTCGTTACCTGCACGCCCTACGGCGTCAACAGCCACCGCCTGCTGGTGCGGGGCACCCGGGTGCCGGACCGCACCGAGAAAAAAGAGGAACAGCCCATCTGGCCGGTTATGCACCGGGATGAAACGGAACAAAAAGTGCCGCTGCGGACCATCATCTGGTATGCGGGGCTTGCGGTGGTGAGCAGTGTGACGGTGGTGATCCTGCTGATCCTGTTTGTTCCGGTGTTCCACCGAAAAAAGAAGAGATCCGGCGAATCGGAAGAAGATAAAACAAATTCAGCGTAAACGGAGGTTTGCTTTATGAATCGAACATGGACAAAGCGCATACCGGCGGCGGTGCTGGTGATCTGTCTGCTGTGCTGTCTGGTGACGCTGGGCGCGTCGGCGCTTTCAACGCCCCCCGAAGACGGAAAAGGCACCGTGACCATCACCACAGACCCGGCTTTTGAAGGGGTCCCGCAGATGATGGTAGAGATCGGCACCTTTGAAGGCATGATCATCACCCCCAACGAAACGTTCCAGGAGTTTGATTTTGAGCATATGGTGAACGCCGGGGAATATGTCGACATGGCGGCTAAGCTCGAAGACTTTGTGCTCAGCCATGATTTGTCCGGCACCTATTCCTGGGTGGACAGAAACGGCCGCACCGTCTTTTCCGATGTGCCGTTGGACCGGGCATATGTGATCGTTCAGACCGCCGGAGAAGAGATCGTGAAGATCCAGCCGCTGATCGTGACCATGCCGGGGTATCTCGAAGGACAGAAGGAGCCGGAATATGATTTTCAGCTCACAGCCAAGTTTGAGGACAACCGGAATAAGGATTATCAGGGCGCTGTCATTCTGAATAAGCTCGGGTATGAAAACGCCCGTCTGGAAGGGGCAGAGTTTTCCTTCTGGCAGAAAGTGTATGTAACGGACGTCACCACGCTTCCGGAAGGCAGCGAGGTGGCGGTGGATGCAGGCGGAACTTATTATTGGAAGCGGCTGGGCGGCGTGCTGACCACGGACGAACACGGGCAGATCACTGTTTCCAAGCTCCCCTTCGGGCTGTACCGCTTTATTGAAGAAAAAGCCCCGGACGGCTATGTGCTGGATAAAGAACCGCATGAGTTCCCCATCACACAGCACGGCAAGGTGACAACGGAAAACGAGCTGTATGTGGAAGAAGTGGCCGAAGTGGTGGAGCTGAACATTAAAAACGAGCCGGTTCCCACCACCTCCATCTCGGAGCAATCCTTCCCGTCCACGCCCACCAGCACCCCGGATACCCCGCCTCCTCCGGAGACGCACCTGACCGGTGAGGATATTGCCAAGTTTGTTATCATCTTCTCTGTGGTGGGTGTTTCGCTGGTGGCTGTCATCCTGCTGCTGGCCCTTGGCGCCCGTAAGAAAAAGAAATAAGCCGACATTTCCTGACATCGGGTCTTCTTCTCTCAGAAGGACGACCCGATGTTTCCTTTGGACAGATTCCACAAATCCGGAGCGGATTTTTTTTCGCAAAAAGAGAGGTTCCGGCTTGATTTTTGACAGGAAAAGCGGTTATTATTATAAAGGTGACAGTCAGGTAAACCCATCGGAAAGGAAGACAAGGCATGACCGAATCGACACAGGCAACGGAAAAGCAGGAGAAGACCTTCCCGCTTCCGTCCTTTTTACAAATTGATTTTTCAAAACCGGTCCCGTTCCGGCAGCAGTTTTCGGTGATGTGCACCGTGCTGGTGATCTCCTGCGTGCTGTTTACGGGGATGTATGTAGTGCAGTTGGCAAGAGGCGCTGTCGTCACCGGCCCTTCCGACGGGGAAGGAGCTGTGCCAGTGCAGACCTCTGCCGCAGAGGGGACCCCGCCGCAGGTGTCTTCAGGGGAAACCCCCCCGCAGCCTTCAGCTCCTGATGTCCCGGAAGCCCCGGAGGTGCCGCAGGGACATTTTGGCACCCTGACCCCCGGCGCCCTCGGAGAGCCGGAATATGTGGAGAAATATTATGACGAAATGTATGACGGCACGCTGATCTTGGTGAATAAGGAATATTCCTGCCGTTCTAACGGAGAAAACGTGGAACTGGTGTTTGAAAAGAAAAGCGATTCCTATGTGCTCAGCGATTACACGATCGCTTTAGATACCGGGGTGATCTCTCACCTCAACCACTGGCTGGACGCTTTTGAGGAAGCGGCGGGGGAGACCGACCTGATGATCGCCTGCGGCTACCGCAGTTATGAAACGCAGCTTGGGCTGTATAATGAGGAGGTCGGCTCTACCGAAACCCTTGAGGAAGCCGAACAATGGGTGGCCCCGCCCGGCTACAGCGAGCACCAGACCGGGCTGGCACTGGATCTGGACCGCAACACCGTGGGAGAATCGGGCATTAAGTTCGACGGGGAGGAACATTTTTCATGGCTGCTTGAAAACTGCTCCGATTACGGCTTTATCCTGCGCTACAAGGAAGGGCGCAGGGACGTGACCGGATACGCCTACGAGCCGTGGCATTTTCGCTATGTTGGCTACCCGCATTCGGAATACATTCAGGATAACGATATTGTGCTGGAGGAATATCTGGATATTCTGCACACGCATGATTTCTCCAACCCGGCCGTCTACACCGACCACGGCGGCGGGCGCTGGGCTATCTACTACACTGAAGCCGACCCAATGGGCATGACGCAGCTCCCGCTCCCGAAAGCGCTTGACTTCGTCATCTCCGGCGACAACTACGGCGGCTTCATCGTCACGGTCCCTCTCCCCGACGAGTAACCCGGCAGTTGGAGAACCCTTTTCCGGGGGCAACTCTTTTCCGGGGGCAACTCTTTTCCGGGGAAACCCTTTTTCCGGGGGAAACCCTTTTTCCGGGGGAAACCCTTTTTGGAAAAAGGGTTCTCCCCCGGACCCCCTTCCTAAAAACTTGCTATGTAAGAAAGAGGGACAGCTCCGGAAAACCTACCATGAGAGAGTATGATTCATCACCCCCTATTCTCGTAAATAAACGGACAAGAAAAGGAATCTCACAATGAGAGAGTATAATTCATCACCCTCCTATTCTCTATTCACTGATCCGACCGAAGGCGACCGGAGAAAGTGCCTGTGGGGTGCTATGCAGTCGGCGTTTCCGAGGTGAACCTATCATGATTATCAGACAAGGAAAAAACTCATTTCTGGCCTCCGGCGGCATGGTCCTGACCACGGACAGCCTCAAACAGCTTCTCAAACGGTGCAATCCGGCGCTGATTCGGGACGTGGAGCTGACGATCAAGGACGGGTTTACGCAGGCGGAGGCGGGTTTTTTTGACTATTTCCCGACCCTGGCCGTCCTGACGCTCCCGAAAACCATGAAAAAGATTCCGCTGACGGAAACGGCGGCGCAGCATTTCCGGGAAAACGGGACGCTCATTTGCGGGACGTTTGATTCCTATGCGGAAACCTTTGCCCGGGAGCAAAAGCTGCGGTTTCTGCACGAGGACATCGAGCTGGCCCGTGTGGGGGATGCCCACAGCGACATCGGGATAGACATCGTTTCCCTGCAGTTGTTTACCACCGGAAAACCCTGCCTGAATCAGAAAAACTTCTGCCCGGGGATCTCAGCCGGGAATAACGGCGGGGGAGAGGTAAATGTGTTTCTGCCGAGGGATTTCTATGGGACGCTCCCGCAGAAAGAGATCGCCGCCCGGTGCTGGGGACGATGTCGGGCAGCGATCGAAAAAAACCGGGAACTGAGTGTGTTTTTAACAAAAGCCCGCCGGAAAAACGGGTATTATTTTGCATTCTGACCCGGAGAAAACGCTTAAAACCGGGGCCCGGCCCCTATAAAAAACGCATACAGGAGGTTTACCAGCATGAAAACGGAAAACAGAAGCGTGTACAAAAGACTGATCGCCATCGGGCTGGCGGCGGCTCTGATGGCGGGGTTCGCTGCGGGCTGCAGCGGGAACGGTCAGGGAACGGCCGCAACGACCAAGACGGACAGTTCAGTCAGCCCCAAGAAACAGGACGAAAGCAAAACGGATGTATCCTCAGGAGAGGACGAAAGCAAAACCGACGTTTCCCCCGCAGAGGAAAGCAAGTCTTCCCTCTCCGAAACCCCGGAGAGCAGCTTCAAATTTACGGAAACCGGTGAGGGAACAATGACCGTTGCCAACTTCAGCGGAAGCGAAACGGAGATCGTCATCCCGTCTTCGGCGCAAGGAAAGCCGGTCACGAGCATAGGCGGCGGAGCGTTTTACGATTACGAAGCCATTACCTCCGTGATCATCCCCGACGGTGTGACGAGCATCGGGGATTCAGCCTTTTCCGGCTGCACAAGCCTTGCATCCATCACGATCCCGGCCAGCGTGACAAGCATTGAAGCGGGCGCCTTTTTCGGCTGCACAGCCCTGACCATCCACGCCCCCTCAGGCAGTGAAGCGCAGCGCTATGCGGAAAAGGAAGGAATATCCTTTGAAGCCCTGTAACCACCTTTTTCCCCTGCCCTGCGTTTTTTCGTGGAGCGGCGCAGACAGGGCGGAGAAGCCTATGTTTTGCAAACCCCGCCTTAAAACGGGTATCCACTATGATCCTGAGCCGGAAGGGCCCGGACGGAGAAAACGGAGGGAGAAACAATGGAAAACAAACCGAAGCGCACAGCCGGGAGCGTTCTGCTGACGATTTTCGGCTGGTTTCTGCTGGTCATCGGGCTGCTGGTGACGGCAACGGGCATCGGCTTTTTGCAGGAAGAAGGCGCCGAAAACCGGGGGCTGGCGGCTTTTTCGCTGGTTCTGTTCGGGTGCATGGCTGTCGGAGGCCTGCTGATCATCCTGCGGCGGCGGGTATTTGGCAAAAAGAAAACAGCCGCCAAGCCGGAAGAAGGCGTGGCGGCCCCCGCACCTGCCAGGAACAATGCGGCAGCAAAGAAAGTGATTCTGATCACGGTGCTGATCTTTGCGGCGGTTGCCATTCCGACCTGTATTATCGCCGTGGGGAAGGAGATCCAGAACCGCTTTGACCACCCGCCCGCTATGGTCCTGACGGAAACGCAGGAGCACGCTGCAAAGGGCTTTCTGAAAGAGGAGGAACTGGAGCGGCTGGAATTGTCCGCAGAGCCGGACGGGAAAGTCCCCGGGGAGCCGGAGCCGTGGTTTCTGGTCCGGCTGAAGGGCTATGAATCCAAGGGAACGGAGGACACGAAGCTGCTCCGGGCCGTGGGCTGGTCGCAGGCCTATCGGTGGCAGACGGTGGAGTATCGGGAAACCGAGCTGACAAGCGAAGAATGGGAAAAGGTGAACACCCTTGTGCTGGCCCGCTACGGTCAGTGGACTGCCCATTACGGCGCCAAGCTGGGGGTGGGCACAGGCTCCAATGTAGGGATCGGCACGAGTGAATATGTGGACCTGTATTATTTTGACGCCAAAACGGGAGAGCAGTATGCTTACGAACGCTATGGCAAAAAGCTGCCCGAAACCGTGACCAAGGTCCCGCATTATGTCGTAACGGACGAGGAATTAGCCGGCCGCGTCCAGCAAACGATCGAAAGCAAAGCCCCCGAAGGGAAGGGAACGTAAGGCTTTTGCAAACGATTTCCGGATTTTCCCCAGAGGGTCTCTGCCACGGGCACTGGCAAACCGGCAAAACCAAACAAGGCTCCGGACGGACTGTCCGGAGCCTGTTTGTTTTTTAGGAGGAGTGTATTAAAAAAGGAATAAACAAAGGGGAAGCGGGGAGCCGCCTTGGAGAAAAGGCTCACCCTTCAAAGAAGAAAAGGTCTTCAAACTTTTTGTCCAGAGCGATGCACAGCAGCAGCGCTAATTTTGCACTGGGGCAAAACTGATTATTTTCAATAGAGCTGATCGTCTGGCGGGAAACGCCCACCATTTCTGCCAAATCGCCCTGAGAAATCCGTTTTTCCGCCCGTGCCACCCGCAGACGGTTGCTGAATGTGATATCGTTCATGAGAGGCCACCTGTGAAAAACAGAATCAGCGACAGCACCGCCGCCGCTCCGGTGACGATTCCGGCCACCAGCGACAGCGGGCGGCGGATATTCTTGAACTGATAGAGGAAGGTGGTGGACAGGTAGGCGGTAATGATGGCAGCGAATTCAAAGATCTGATGATGATGCAGCACCTGATAAATGCTGAACACCACGCAGAGCACCCCCACCACGATGGCTCCGAGACCAAAGGAATAGTTATACACCCGCTTTTCCCGCTCATCGAGCATATGGCGGCTGTTCTGTCGGTTTTTTTCCAGGATTTCTTTCTTATCCATACCGATTGTCACCGTCCGATTCTGATCTCGTTCGTCCTTTTTATCCTATCATATCCGCCTCGAAATGTCAAGTACTTTCTGCAAAATGTCAAGTTTTCTTGTCAAAACCAGTGGGGGGACGGCTGGGTTTTCCTCCCTCATGACCTGACCCGGCCGGCGCAGGGGGGCTTTTCTTTTTCACAAAGCGGATAGGGGGTCAGTCTTTCTTCTGCTGTCTTCTGACGGCTTCTTCCATGGCGCCGCACGCTTCTTCATCCCAGACCGTTCTCTCCGGGCCGAGCGTCCCGTACATCGTGTTTTCAAACGAATAGGTCATTTTCGCCGTTTTGATAAGCCGTTCGTTGTCCGTATCATCGCAAAACGTTCCCAGACGGCTGTAAATCTCCTGCGTGATCTCGTAATGGTACTGCTCACGCCCTTCCCGGCTGGTGTAGATGATTTCTGCGAAGTACCGCCCTGTTTCCGGATCATAGAAGGCTGTCCAGTTGTTTCCCTGTTTTTTTGTTTCCATGCCGCATGGCTCCTTTCCTTGCTGCCGCTTCGGGATAAGCCGAAAGCGGTGTTCTGTCTGACGACAGGGTACTGAAAAAGATATTTTTGCGGGCGCGGGACGGGACTTGAACTCCCGAAAAAAGCGACCGCATGGAACGCCGCCGTGCCGATAGTGTCAGCCTGCGATCCGACCCCGGCGGCACGCCGGTTTCACAGGGTACTGAAAAAGATATTTTTGGTAAGCTCCTGTCGGACTCGAACTCGTGCAAATAATCAAACGTAATCTTTCAATCCGCCAATTCTTCAACAGAAGCAATAAAGTCATCCATTTCATAAAAAATAACGTCTGTAATGATTGACCAGTTGGTACCATCATAATCATGAACCAGCCTATGTCTTATTCCGGACACAACACTCCAAGGAATATCCGAATGTTCTTTCTTGAAGTCAGATG
>CACYCG010000237.1 GCA_902772855.1 uncultured Ruminococcus sp. | reverse complement strand
GGCAAACTTACAGGCACGACGATCCTCTTAAAAGCTTGTGCCAGATTAAGAGCTGTTTGAATTTTCCCAGAACAACTTGACACGGTCGCCGCTGGCAGCTAAGTTTGACAATCCGGAGAGTTTGTCGTATAATAACAGTTGTTTTGGGCTGTTTGCAGGCAGCCTATCGGAAATGAGGGGGATATCCATGAAAATCGTTGTTCTGACAAAACATTACGTCAAAAACTACGGCTCCGTTCTTCAGACATTAGCCACACAGGAAGTGCTGAAGCAATTCTGTGATGAAGTCGTCATCGGGAACTATATGCGCCCGGAGGCAGTAGGAGCTAACTATATGCAGGCCATCCTTAAAAACCGGAATACCAGCAATAAACTGAAGACCGCTGTTTATAAAATGATCCTGTATCCCTCCGTCATGCGCTGGGAGAAGATCTTCGGGGATTTTATCAGCCGCCGTCTATGGATCAGCGAAAAAGTCTGCACCGACCCGGCCACTCTGTACGAAGATCTGCCGCAGGCGGACATCTACTGCACCGGCAGCGATATGGTGTGGAACGATGAGACCAACGGCGGGTTTTTGCCGGCCTATTTTCTGGAATTTGTTCCTCCGGAAAAAAAGAAGATCGCTTTTGCTGCCAGCTTTGGAAAAGAGAGCTTTTCTCCGGAACAGATGGAGCAGCTCCGGGAAAAACTGAAAAGCTACAGCGCCATTTCCGTGCGGGAGGAAACCGGCGTTCCCATCGTGGAGCAGCTCGGACTAAAAGCAAAAAACGTGCTCGATCCCTCCCTTTGCGTGGATAAGGATTTTTGGGAACAGTTCCGCGGCAAAAACAAATACGGGGATTATATCCTGATCTATCAGCTATACCGCAATAAGCGTTTTGATGAGTATGTGGAGCGTCTGGCCAAAAAGAAAGGCGTCCGGGTGGTGCGCATCTGCACCCGCTATGATTATATGTTCCGCGGGGGCAAGGCAGTGCTGCTGCCAAAGGTGGAAGAATGGGTGAACCTCTTCCTGAATGCCCGCTATGTGGCAACGGATTCTTTTCACGGCACAGCTTTTTCCCTCAATCTGGGCAAACAGCTTGTCGCCCTTCCCCCGCAAAGCTATGAGACCCGGATCACGAGTATCCTCTCTCTTCTGGGCATCCCGGATCGCTATGTGACCGATTATAACGACATGACGATCTTCGATCGGGAAATCGACTACACCAAAGTGCACCAACTGCTGAATGAGCAGCGTCAGGAAACTCTTACCTTTCTGAAGAACGCTGTTTCCGGCTGAGCAAAAAGCTGTAAAGATCACAGGGTTTTCCTGCGGGTCTTTATGGCTTTTTTCCTTTTTATCATAATAAACGCCCTGCCGCCTCTCCCGGTCATCTTCTGCAAGGAGAAAAATCACATTATTTGGCAAAATCTGTAACTATCTGAAAAAAGCACCTCTTAACCCTTGAATTTCTTGGAGCAATGGTTTATAATAAAATCGTGGTGAAAAGTGCGGCGAAGTGGGGGCAAATGGTTCCCGTAGGCATGAGAATGGGGAAGAATGAGGTGGCTGACCGTGTTTATCGGTACCTATCAGCATAGCTTCGACCCAAAAGGTCGGGTGATCATTCCCGCTAAGTTCCGTGAGGGGCTTGGCGAACCTTTTTATGCCACTCGTGGAGACGACGGTACGATCGCATTGTTTTCCAAAAAGGCCTGGGACGCACTCGGCGAGAGAATCGCCGCCATGCCTTCGAGCAAAACCGTCGGATTGAGGCGATTTTTGTTTTCCAATGCTGCCGAACTGTCCCCGGACGGACAGGGACGAGTCCTGATCCCGCAGAAGCTGAGGGAATACGGAGGCATCCGCAAGGACGTGGTCATCAACGGAGCCGGTTCCCGTGTAGAGATCTGGGATGAAGAAGCATGGAATCATTATGATGAACAGCAGTCTGCAACAGAAATTTTCGCTCTGATGGAGGAGCTGGAGCTTTGAGTGGGTGTGGGGTGTCCGTATGGAATTTGTACATAAGCCCGTTCTCCTGAAGGAGACGATCAAATCGCTGCAGGTGCGGCAAAACGGCATTTATCTGGACGGAACAGCCGGAGGAGGGGGGCATTCTGCCGCTGTCCTCGAGCAGCTGGGCCCGGACGGAAGACTGATCTGCGTGGATCAGGACCCGGATGCGATCGCCGTGCTGCGGGAACGGTTCGGAAAAGACCGGCGGGTGAGCATCGTGCCCTCCAATTTTTCGGAGATCCCGTCCATCCTGCGGGAATTGTCCATAGAGGCGCTTGATGGGGTGCTGCTGGATATTGGCGTTTCTTCCTATCAATTGGACTGCCCCGAACGGGGGTTTTCCTATCACACGGAAGCGCCGCTGGATATGCGCATGAGCCGGAGCGGACCGACGGCTGCCGATTTAGTGAACACCCTCAGTTTTGCAGGACTTACGCAGATCCTGCAGCGCTACGGAGAAGAAAAATATGCCAAAAACATAGCCCGTGCCATTGAGCGGGAGCGGGCTCTTGAGCCGATCACGACCACCGTCCGGCTGGCGGAGATCGTCAAATCCGCTTATCCTGCGGCAAAACGCCACGACAAGCATCCGGCCCGCAAAACCTTTCAGGCGCTTCGCATCGCCGTGAACGGGGAACTGGACCGCCTTTCGGATGGTCTGGAGGGCGGCTTTTCGGCCCTGAAACCGGGCGGAAGATTATCGGTGATCACCTTCCACTCACTGGAAGACAGGATCGTCAAGCAGCAGATGGCGCAGTGGACGCAGGGCTGTACCTGCCCGAAGGATTTTCCGATCTGTGTCTGCGGCAATCTGCCGAAGGCCCGGCTGATCCTTCGTCACCCGGTGGAGGCCGGGGAAGAGGAGCTTCAGGAAAATCCTCGCAGCCGCAGTGCGAAACTTCGCTGCTGCGAGCGGCTGGAAAACCAGACATAATCCGGGATCGGAAAACATACAGTAATTATAGCAAAGCCGGCCCCTCTTTGTAAAGGAGACGGCTTCAGAAAACGCATTGGAAAGAAAGGAGGATCCTGTCGTGGCGAATAAGGGAGAAATGCCGGCATACGATTTGTCGCTGTTTGATGGCAGCGAAGCGCCCCGCATGGCCAGTGCCGAAAAGCAGGCCAGAAAAAAGCGGAGAAACGGAAAAATTCTCAGCATCAGCAAAGGATCCTCTGCCAAAACACATCGCCGGCAGCGAAATCCGGTCCTCATCGGTGGCACCATTTTAGTCATAGCGCTGGTGGGGCTGATGGTGATGTCCGTTCTTCAGAAATATGCGCGTATCAATGAACTGAACGATACCCTGACAAGCCTTCAGGTAGAATACCAGCAGTTGGTGGATCAGGAGGGGAATTATCGGGTTACGATAGATACCTATGTGACCGATGCCGAAGTGCGCCGGTTTGCTGAAGAGGAATTAGGCATGGTTGCTGCCAGCAAAACGCAGAAGAAATACATTTCCCTGTCGGTAGAAGATAAGGGGACCGTATATGCTTCCGATCAGACATTTGGCGTGTTTGATTTTATGTATGAAGCCTTCGGCGGAGTAGAGTAACAGGAACCCGGAAAACCCTGATCTGCGGAGCGGATGACCGTACAGGAGCGGAAAAGAGCTCCTATGGTGCAGCTCCGCTTTTTTCATCGGAACAGTTTTGGAAAGGAAGGTCATTATGGCAAAAAGGGGAACAGAGGCCATGAGAAAAGGCCGGGCCCGTATTTTGATCGTACTGGTTGCGATCGTTGGCTTTTTAATGATTTTTGCCCGTTTGTTCTATCTTCAGGTCATTTTAGTGGAGGAGCTTCAGTCAAGGACCACGGAACAGCAGCTTCGGGATACGACTATTCAGGCCAAGCGGGGCAGTATTCTCGACTGCAACGGCAATATTCTGGCGCAGAGCGTGACCGCCTGGGATATTGAGCTGTACCCGAATATGATTGATCTGAAAAACACGGCCGCCTGCGAACAATTGGTGGAAGGGCTGTATTCGATCTATAATAATGACCTTGAAGACGGGGAAACCGGATGGGAAAAAGAGAAGATCTGGAAAGTCGTCAACAGCGGCAATTCATACTATCGGATCGAAAAACAGGCTGACGAAACCACGAAAAATCAGGTGGCTGAACTGATCAAACGGCTTGCCGACCGGGAAGACAGCCCCATGACAGGCGTGCTGGGCCTCAAGGATACCTACCGCAGACAATATACGCATGATTATTTTGCCGGTGCGGTGCTGGGGATCGTCAGCGCCGTACAGAACGACCAGGACAGCGGTCAGTTCGGACTGGAACAGCAGTATGACGAAGAATTGAAAGGCAACCCCGGCCGCATCGTAGTGGCCAAGGGAGCCGATAACACCCCCCTGCCGAATCAGTTTGAGCAGAAGTTTCCGGCCACGGACGGAAACACACTCGTCCTGACAATAGACGAAAATATCCAGTCCATTATGGAAAAATATGTGCAGGAAACCGTGGAGGAATTCCGTGTTGCCAACCGGGGCGTCGCTGTTATGATGGATGTCAAAACCGGCGGCGTGCTGGGCATGGCCTGCATGGAGACCTTTAATTCAAACGACCCCCGCACCCTCGTCAATCTGGATGTTCAGGCGCAGATCGACAGTCTGCCGGAAGAAAAAAGGGCGGAGGCAAAAAGTCAGGCCATTCAGCGCCAGTGGCGGAACAAAGCCATCAGCGACACCTATGTTCCCGGGTCGGTGTATAAAATGGTAACGGCCTCGGCGGTGCTGTCGGAGGGGCTGTACGATGAAAAACTGACCCGATATGAATGCAGCGGCTCCTACGTTCCCTTCCCGGGAAGTACTTCCATTGACTGCTGGAACGCCTTTGGCCACGGGACCCAGACACTGGAGCAGGCTCTTTGCAATTCCTGCAACCCGGCCTTTATGCAGATGGGTTTCTCATTGGGACGGCGGGCCTATTACGATTATTTCAACGCCTTCGGTTTCAACGAACCCACGGGCATTGATCTTCCGGGAGAAAGCGACAGTATCTTCTTTCACAACGATCCGGAGCATTACGGCATGACCCAGTCGGATCTTGCAGTTGCTTCCTTCGGACAGAACTTCAACATCACCCCCATTCAGATGATCACCGCCTGCAGTGCGATTGCCAACGGGGGCAAGCTGATGCGGCCCTATGTGGTGTCCCGCATTGAAGATTCAGAGAAAAACGTCGTGCAGATGAACGAACCCTACGTCAAACGGCAGGCCGTCAGCGAATCGGTCGCTAAACAGGTGTGCAGTATGCTCGCCACCAACGTTCGGTCCGGCGGCGCCAAAAACGGCTATGTGCCCGGCTACCGCATCGGCGGAAAAACCGGTACTTCCGAGAAGAAGACAGACGATTTCGGTAATCCTTCGGATGATTATATCGCCTCTTTCTGCGGGATCGCACCGGCCGATGATCCTCAGGTGGCACTGCTCTGCTTTTTTGACTCCCCGGATAAAGACATCAACTATTACGGCACGACCGTAGCGGCGCCCTGCTTCAGAAAAATCATGGCGGAGGTACTTCCGTATTTAGGCGTAGAGCGTGTGTTTGCCGAGGACGAAGTGACCATGCTCGACACCACCACCGGCGATTACACCAACCGTTCCGTTGAAGAAGCGGAAGCGGCTGCTTTGAAGGATAAGCTGAAGGTGGAGATTGTAGGCGAAGGGGACACGGTTATTGCACAGAATCCCGCAGCCTATGCCAAGCTCCCGGCAGACGGCACCGTCATGCTGTACACAGACGAAGAATCCCGCAGTGAACGAGTGGTTGTTCCGGATTTCAAGGGCTGCAACCTGAACGATGCGAATTTCCTGGCTTCTACCCACAAATTGAATCTATGCATAGTCGGTTCTGCCATCAGCGACAGCACCTCCTACGTTCAGAAGCAGGATATTGAAGCCGATCAGGAAGTGGCACCCTACACCGTTATTACGGTTGAGTTCAGCCAGCAGAACAGCATCATGTAACCGAACCGGAATGCACAAGGAAAGGGGAAAAGAAATATGACAGGAATATGGACGATCATAGCAGCGGGCGTTTCGTTCGTCATGGCGGGAGCAATGGGATTCAAGCTGATCCCTTTCCTGAGAAAGATCCATTTTGGGCAGACGATCTTAGAAGACGGTCCCAAATGGCATAAGGACAAGCAGGGAACGCCGACGATGGGTGGATTCATGTTCATCGCTGCCAGTATCGTAGCCTCTGTCGGCTGTGTCATCGGGTACCATCTGAGCGCTTCTCACGGGGACATTCCGGCGGAGGCAGCGCTGCAAAGCGTCAAGATCTATGCCGGACTGGCGATGGCGGCGGCTTTTGGCGCCATCGGATTCATTGACGATTACGTCAAGGTTTCCAAAAGCCGGAACCTTGGCCTGACCCCCAAGCAAAAGCTGGCCCTGCAGTTTTTAGCGGCCGGCGCTTATCTCTTGACGATGTTTCTGTTCGGAGAAAAGCCGGAAACCTTCATCCCCTTTGTGGGGACAGTGGACATCGGCTTGTTCTATTACCCGCTTTCCGCCATTCTGATCGTCGGAGTGGTCAATGCCGTCAATCTGACGGACGGGATCGACGGGCTGGACGGTTCTATTACGTTTTTTGCCGCCATTTTTCTGATCGTTTTGTCCGGGTTCACCTCTCATTTAGGGCTTTCCATCATGTCGGCGGCGCTGGCGGGAGGCTGCCTTGGGTTTCTGGTCTGGAACATCCATCCCGCGCGGGTCTTTATGGGAGACACCGGTTCTCTGTATCTGGGCGGCTACCTCTGCGCCCTGCTGTTCGGGCTGGACCTGGAGATTCTGATCATCCCGGTGGGGCTGGTGTATATCCTGGAGATGTTTTCCGTGATCCTGCAGGTGGGCTATTTCAAAATCAGCCACGGGAAACGGCTGTTTAAGATGAGTCCTATTCATCATCATTTTGAGCTTTCCGGATGGTCCGAAAAAAAGATCGTCATCGTGTTCAGCATCGTAGAATGCGTCTGCTGCGCACTGTCCATGCTGCTGGTTGTATACGGCGGCCGAACCTCCTGAAAGAAAGGAAGTGTTCTTCATGTCAAAACCGGCGTCTGCTGTCGGGAGAAGATTGTCCTCTTCTCCGGGGGAGAGGAAACCCTCTCTGCAAGCTGCCCCCGGCGGAAAAAAGAAAAAATGGACTATCCAGCTGCCAAAGTTCCTGCGGATGGGAAGAGGAATGGACCTGCCGTTTTGTCTTTTAGTCATCGTGCTGATGCTCTTAGGCCTTCTGATGATGTACTCCGCCAGCTTTCCCATGGCGCTTTATTCGGAAAAGGACAGTGAGTTCTATCTCAATAAGCAGATAGAGTTCGTCTTGTTCGGAGTAGGAATTATGTTTTTCGTTTCCTTTTTTGATTTCCGCTACCTCAAGCGCTTTGCTCTGCCCATCCTGGGGGTCGTGACCATCCTGATGGGACTGGTCCTGATTCTTCCGTCAAATCACGAAACGCACCGCTGGCTTTCCATCGGGAGCTTTGAAATTCAGGTGTCAGAGCTGGGAAAATTCGCCCTGATCCTGGCCATCGCTTTCTGGGGGGATCTGTTTCAGAAAGATATGGGAAGATTCCGCAAAGGCTTTCTTCCCTGCGCTGTCCTGATTGGACTATATATGTTCCTGCTTCTGCTGGAGCCGCATTTTTCCGGCATGGTCATTATGCTGATATTGGGCTATGCCATGATGTTTATCGCCGGGGTCAGAAAACGCTACTTGCTCCTGATGGCCGTTGTTCTCGTTGCGGCAGGGTTTATCTATGTTCAGTTAAAAGGCGGACTCGGCTATGTGGGAGATCGTCTGGACGGCTGGGGACAGGCCTTAAACCCGACCCCGGAACTGAAGGATAAAACCTACCAGACCCGCAATTCTCTGTACGCCATCGGTTCCGGCGGCGTTTTAGGGACCGGCCTGGGCCAGTCCCGCCAGAAATACCTGTACATTCCCGAGGTGCAGAATGACTTTGTTTTTTCGGTCGTCTGCGAAGAACTGGGATTGGTGGGAGCCAGCTTGATTCTCCTGCTGTTCGCCGTGCTGGTGGTTCGGGGGATCATCATTTCCATGAATGTTCAGGACCCCTTCGGCATGATGCTCGGCGTGGGGCTTTCCTGTCAGGTCGGTCTGCAGGTCATTTTGAACGTGCTGGTTATTACCGATATGCTTCCCAATACCGGCATCAGCTTTCCGTTTTTCAGCTACGGAGGGTCTTCGCTGATGACGCTGACCGCACAGATGGGGATCATCCTCTCGATTTCACGACAATCCAAACTGGAAAAATAACTGCGCTGCTTTTTCAGCGGTCCGTGTTTTTTTCACGGACCGTTTTTTTACCCTATAGCCCCATTTTTGTAAGCGCCGGCGCAAATGTTTTTCTTCCGGCAGAGAAGAGAAATCAAAAAGTTTACAATTTATTTACAACTATTATTCCTTTCCGGCATAATATTCACTTTTCCCCTCAAATTCGTAGCACTTCGGTATCACATGGTATGATATACTGTGGCTATAAAACATGGCGGCAAGCAGATAGTTCAACAAAATAATGTATTCGTGCTATCAAATCACAAAAGTATAAAAACATTTGTGAAAAAGCGATTTTTCAAGAAAAAACCCTTGACAAACCCTTTTCGGTGTAGTACAATCATGTCGAAAGGGGAGTGAGGTATTGTCACCGATGAAAATTGTAGTCCAAGGGCAGAGAGACAAATGTGATAGTCTTTCAAAATGGGTGCAAAACCATCCAGCTTTGAATCTTTACTTTGCTTCAAGCCGGGAAGAACTGAATTGCCTTGTCAAAGAAGTGAGTCCTCATGCAGTTCTGACAGAGACCGATCTGGACCGTTTGTGCATCACACTGTTGCCCGGGGCTTATATGCAATCTCATCTGTCGAAGTACCGTGGTCAGTCAGGGGAACGCATTGTTCGGGCTGTCACCTTCGGGCGGTTTGATTTGTTCTCCGGGAACGAATGCGTGCGGTTTTCCTGCCGGAAATCAAAGGAACTGCTGGCTTTGTGCGTGGACCGCTGCGGAGGTCTTGTAACAATGGAAGAAGCCATCGACAAACTGTGGCCGGAGCGGGTGTATGATCATCGTGTCAAGCAGCTGTATCGGAAAGCTGTCTGTGAACTGCGTAAGGTGTTTGAGAGGATCGGTCTTTCAGAAGCATTTGTCACCGGCCGGGGAAACTGCTTCATTCAGCCGGAGTATTTCCAATGCGATTACTTTGATTTTCTCAAAGGCATCGACGGAGATTTTCCTCCGTTTTACGGGGAGTATCTGTACGATTTCAGTTGGGCAGAGGAAACTCTTGCCAAATTGGAGTATATCATTTCTCTTCGGAAAGAAAAATAACAGATCGGCTGCACCGTTTTCCGGGCACTGCTGCCGGGAACGCTCTGTCGGGAGGGTACTCTTTTTGTCCCCCTCGGCAGAGCGTTTTTTATTGGCTAACTGAAGATCGAAAACTGAAAAATGAATACTGGCGGTGTTTTGGGTTCTCCTCCTGTCGTTACTTCGCTGAAGGGCGAAAGGCTGCCCCGATGGTTTTCTATTCGGTGTTTCAGGTCATTCTTCTGGTTTTCGTTTTTCTGAAGGGCAGCTTCTTCGTATAACGGGCAGGTTTCTCTTCTCGGGCAGGCAGAAGAAAGGGAGGAGCTGACAGCAGAAGATGCTGGCCTCACCCCCTGCGGAGGGATTGCGTCCAAAGAGTTTCGCGCTCTGCACAGCACGACCAGAGACTCCGGTCTCACCTGCCGGTTCGGTCGGTGTACCCCAAGGGCACTTCCGCCCAGCGCTTCTCAGCCTTCGGCAGAGGTCT
>CACYCG010000236.1 GCA_902772855.1 uncultured Ruminococcus sp. | reverse complement strand
TGTTTTGGGAGAGGGGGCGCCCTGGGAAAGAGGGCGCCCCCTTCTGACCGGCTGCATCAGGTTCCCGCCGCCGCCCCCGGCGGCCAGCGTGACGCTGCACCCATATCCGGGGGATTCTCCCCCGGACCCCCTTCCGGGGCTTGCACCTGATGAAGAAAACGGCAACTCCCGAAAACCACAAGAACAACCTCAAACACGAGATTATTATTCACTATTCATTATTCATTAAGCCGCCCCCGGCGGCGCTTACTCGGGGTGCAGAATACTGTAAATGATGGAAGAAACCAAAGCGGCGATTTCTTCGGGTGATTCTTTCAGCTCGTCGTCAAGCCATCTTTGCATAAGGCCTGCGCAGCCGTTTCCAATAAACGCATTGTACATCTCCATTTTCGTCTGATCCAGCAGAACCCCGCTGTGTTTCCACAGGCTGCAAAGATGCCGGTCCACTAAGGCTTTGATTTTTTTGAAGAACTTCATGTCGTTGTTCTCGCTGAAAAAAACACGGCACATACTCTGGTTTTCTCCCAAAAAGGTGAAGATCTTCAGCAAAGATCGATCCATGTCGGTCCGGGTGCCTTCCTCGGAATCGAGAATGGTTTCAAAGTCCCTGAAAAACTCATCTTCCGTTTGGTACAACATATCATATACATCGGTGTAATGAAAATAAAAGGTCCCCCGGTTGACTTCCGCAAGCTCTGCTAATTCTTTGACGGAGATTTCATTGACAGGTTTCTGCTGCAGCAGAAGCAGCAGGGATTCTTTCAGGCGTTTTTTGGTGTGGCGTACACTTCGGTTCTGATCTCCGCTTTTATTCATAGGCGATCTCTCCTTTTTTGAACATAGTGGGCGGCGCTTGTTGAAAAATAGTCATCCTTCAAATGATTGTCTGTTGACTATTCGTCCTGCACTTATTATAATATAGCAAGTTCAAAAATTCAACACCTGTTCATATTTTAACAGATGTTTAAGTGATGGAGGGCGGTTGTATGAAGAAATTGGAAAATCTCCGGGGAAAGGACGGCCCGATGAAAGTCATCGCCAAAGGGATCGTCAAATACCGGTTTTTCATTATGGCGATTTTTTTAGCGGCAGCGATTTCCTGCGGGATGTCCATTTCTAAAGTCAAGGTAAACGATGACATAACGGCTTTTCTCCCCGAAGACACCGAAACCCGTCAGGGGCTGACGGTTATGGAAGAAGAGTTCATCACCTATGCTTCGGCGGATATCATGATCTCCAATATCACCTATGACACCGCCGAAAAGCTGTCGGAGAAGATCGGGAGCATGGACCACGTCACCTCCGTCACCCTTGACGACAGTCCGGCCCATTACGTCAACTCCTCCGCCCTGCTGTCCGTTTCCTTTGACAACACCGCCGAACACGAAAAAACCATCGCCGCCTTGTCGGAGATCCGGGACAGCCTGAAAGACTATGACGTCTATATCTCCTCCGACATCGGCCAGAATTATTCCGCTCAGGTGGCGGAAGAAATGGGCGGGGTGCTGCTGCTGACAGCCAGCGTCATCCTGTTTGTGCTGCTGTTCACGTCCAGAAGCTATTTTGAAGCAGTCATTTTCGGAATCGTGTTTCTCTTTGCCGCTGTGCTGAATATGGGCACCAACTATCTCCTAGGCACTATCTCCTCCATCACCAATTCCATCGCCGTCATCCTGCAGCTTGCCCTTGCCATAGATTATTCCATCATCCTGATCCACCGCTATCAGGATGAGCTCCTCAGACAGCCGAACGAAAAAGAAGCACTCACAGAAGCCTTGTCCAAGAGTATTATTGAAATCTCCTCCTCCAGCCTGACCACCATTTCCGGACTGCTGGCGCTGACCCTGATGCAGTTCCGGCTGGGCTATGACTTAGGGGTCGTGCTCACGAAGGGAATTATTTTCAGCATTCTGTCCGTCCTTCTGCTGATGCCGGGCCTGATTCTGCTGTTCCCTAAAATGCTGAAAAAAACAGCGCACCGGAACCATGTGCCCAATATCGAAGGCTGGGGCCGATTCCTCACAAAGTCGAAATACTGCTTTGTCTGGGTTTTTATTCTCCTCATCCCGCTGTCCATCTTTTTCTCCTCTAAAACGAAATATGCTTTTGCGGACAGCACCATCAACGAACTGATCTATTCCGAAAGCCGTGCCACCATGCATAAGATCACCGATACCTTCGATGATTCCACGCAGATCGCCCTCATTGTCCCCGCCGGTGATTATGAATCGGAAAAAGCCGTCATCCGGGATATCGAAAAAATGGACCATATCAAAACCATCACAGGCCTTGCCAATATCGAAGCGGAAGAAGGGAAAGTGCTCACCGACCGCTATACCCCGAGAATGTTTGCCGAACTGCTTGATATGGACATTGAAGAAACTACGATTCTCTTTCAGGCCTACGGGGTGGAACATCATCAGTATCAGGGAATCTTCCAGAGTGCGGAAGAGTATGAAGTGCCGCTGATCGATATGTTCTTATATGTGTTCGATAAATACGACCAGGGCGTTATCCATCTTGATGACGATAAGAAGGAAAAAATAGAGGACCTCCGGGGCAGCCTGATGCGGGGCATTGACCAGCTTCAGGGGGAGCATTACGACCGGATCATTATTTCCGCTTCGGTCCCCGTGGAGGGGAAGGTCAGCACCGATTTAGTGGACGCCATCCGGGCCGACGCCGGAAAATATTATGAAAACAGCGAGCAAAAAGTTCTGGTCATCGGGGAGATCACAAGCGCCAGAGATTTAGCGGATACGTTCAACAGCGACGGCACCAAAATCAATGTTCTGACCATCCTGTTTGTGCTGGTGATCCTTCTGCTCACGTTCAAAAGCGTGGCAGGGTCCGTCCTGCTGGTGTTCGTCATTCAGGGCAGTATCTGGATGAATTTCTCCTTCCCGTACCTGATGAATATCACCAGCTCCTTTGTCACGAATATGATCGTGTCCGCCATTCAGATGGGCGCCACCATTGATTACGCCATTGTCATCATGAACCATTATCTGGAGCTCAGAAATCAGCATGATAAAAAACAGGCGATGGCGATGGCGGTGAATGAGAGTTTTCCGACCATTCTCACCTCCGGCACCATTCTGACGATGGCCGGGTTCCTGATTTCCATGAGGGTCAGCGACGTCTATATCGGCCATATCGGCCTTGCGGTGGGCCGAGGCGCCCTCATCTCCGTTGTGCTCGTGCTGACCGCTCTGCCGCAGCTCATTGTCCTGCTGGATAAGATCATCAGCAAGACGACCTTCAAAATCAGTCTGGGGGGTGTTGACAAATGAAAAAGCCTATCGCCGTCATAACGGCCATCCTGATCCTTCTTTCCACCGTCTTCGTAATGCCTGTTTCCGCAGCGGGAAGTCAGATGGAGATCGGTTCCGCCAAGGACCTTCTTGCGTTAGCGGAACAATGCCGGCTTGACAGTTACAGTCAGGACCTGACCGTTATCCTCGTAAACGATATTGACCTGAAGAACTCCGGATTTGAATCCATCCCCTATTTCTCCGGGACCTTTGACGGAAAGGGCCACACCATCAAAAACGTTCATCTGTCCAAAAGCGGCTCCGATTGGGGCTTCATCCGCCGCACAGCCGCTTCTGCCATCATCCGGAACCTAACGGTAAGCGGAAGCGTGGCCTCTTCGGGCAGCGCCCGGGCCACCGGCGGCCTTGTCGGGACGAATCAGGGCACGATAGAAGCCTGCCGCTTTTCGGGAAAGGTCAGCGGAAAGGAAGACACCGGCGGGGTGGCGGGGGTCAATACCGGGATGATCACCGACTGCGAAAACAATGCCGACGTCACGGGCGCTCACCGCACCGGCGGCATCGTGGGCAGCAACAGCGGATGGGTCGGTCAGAGCGTCAATAAAGGCCGCATCAATCACCTGGTGCCGGCTTCGGAACAGCCTATGATCAAAGGCGGGCTGAGCCTGAAGCAGTTTGATGTGTCACAGGTATCGGAGGACGAATTTCTGGATATCACCGATACCGGCGGGGTGGCGGGCTTTTCGGAAGGCACGCTTTCCGGCTGCGGCAACGAGGGCCTAGTCGGATATGACCGAACGGGCTACAACACCGGCGGCATCGCCGGACGGAACATCGGGCGCATTACCTCCTGCACCAACAGCGGCAGCATTCTCGGGAAAAAGGATGTCGGCGGCATTGTCGGGCAGGCCCAGCCCTACAGTCAATGGGATTTTTCCGACAGCAAGCTCACCGAAATGCAAAATACGCTCGACGATATTTCCAGAAAACTTGAAACCCTCAAAAAAGATGCAGCGGGGTCCTCGGACGACATCGAGCGGCAGATCTCCCGGATGGAAGCCTCCGTGCAGGCGGTTTCCAACGATACCCGGACGGCGATGGAGGAGCTTTCGGACAATCAGGCCAGAACCAAAAAATCAGCCGGAAACATCATCGCCGAACTGCAGGAGGCCGTCAGCCGGCATGACCACAAGCGCTCCAAAGAACTGCTTGAACAGCTCCGGACGCTGAAGGACAGCGGCGTCATCCCCCTGGATGAGTTAGCGGACATTCTCCGGCAGCTCCGGGAAGAAGAGGTCAGCCATCTGGAAGAGGACCACCTGAAAGAGCTGGAGGACCTTGCGGGAACGATAGAAGAAATCATCGCCGGGACCGAACTGCAGCAGCCCGATACCGATCAAGTGTACCAGGATATTCTTCAGGTCGGGGAAGAGGCAAAGGCGCTGGAAAAGCTGATGCATTCGGGGTCAAAAACCGTTCAAAGCGATGCGAAGGCGCTCAGGGAAAGCCTGAGCGGTTTTTCGGATGCCATGCAGATAACAGCAAAGGACCTTTCGGAAGTGAAGCTCAGCGCCCTGATCGACGTGTCAGCGGACAGCGCCTACCAGCAAAGCGTGGTGGAGACTTGCCAGAACACCGGCAGCGTGGCCGCCGAAACCAATGCGGGCGGTATTGCAGGGACCATATCGTTTGAGATCGGCTTTGATGCGGAAGATAAACTGCAGGTGTCGGATTATCTGCTCAATGACGCCAAATACCTTGTCTATTCCGTCATCCAGGATTGTGAAAGCAAGAACGAAGTGACGGCAAAAAAACAGAATGCCGGCGGCATCCTCGGAAACGGCGATTTCGGTCTGATCGAAAACTGCCTTGCTTCGGGCACGGTCCGTGTTACGAGCGGAGAATACTGCGGGGGCATCGCCGGTCAGACTGCCGGCGACATCCGGCAGTCCGCTTCCCGGAGCATTTTGTACGGCAGCGGCTATGTGGGCGGCATTGTCGGGAAAGGAAGCTATCTTTTCGACTGCAAGGCCTACACCTTCCTGAAAAGCGGGGATGAGTTCATCGGCAGCGTAGCGGGAAGTCTTGACAAAAAGGCAGAAAACTGCTTCTTTGTAGAAAACGGCGTTGGCGGCATCAACGGCATTTCCTACAAAGGTCAGGCGCAGGCGCTTACCTTTCAGGAAATGATGAAAAAATCGGATGTTCCCGATCTGTTCCGGAACATCATCGTCACCTTTGTGGCACAGGACAAGACCGTTGCGGAAATAGAGGTGGAGTACGGGGGAAGCATCGAAAAACTCCCCGAGGTCCCGAAAGACGGATTGGATTATTGGAAATGGGACGATTTTGACAGTGAGCATATCTATTACAGCCAGACGGTGGAGGGTTCCTATCAGCACCCGAAAACCACCATTTCCACCGAAGGGGACATCCCCCAGTTTTTGGCGGAAGGGACCTTTTATGAAGAACAGATCCTGACGTGCGAACCGCTGCGGACGTCCCCTGAGCAGGAAGGGAAAACCCTGGCCGCCTACACGGTATCTGTCAGCCATTTTTCGGGGAAACTGACCCTGCGCATGAAAGCGGAAGCCGGCGGTCAGCTTACCGTAGCGGGCAGCCCGGCGGCGTATGAACAGGACGGCAGCTATCTCGTATTTGAAGCGGAAAACGGCAGCGAGATCCTCTATACCAAATCCGAAAAACGGATAGACTGGATCTGGATCGTCGTCATCTCCCTGCTCGCAGCGGCCCTCCTCGCCGCTGTTGTAACCGTAATCATCCTGAAACGCAGACATACCTCCACCCCTCAGCCGGACGATTCCCTTCCCCCCACGCCTGCGCAGGAATCGTAAGAAAAAGCCAGACAGCAGAAAAAGCCGCCATCTCCGAAAGTTCTCCGAAGATGGCGGCTATCGTTTTATGCACACGGACAGGGCGCAGGGGACTGAATGCACAAAAAGGACGGCGCCCGGCGGGGAAAGGGGCAGAACCAGCGGCATGAAAAAACGCCCTCCCATAGCAGGAGAGCGTTTTTGGAAAGTTTAGTACAATTTTGCTCCAGCGGGGATATGCGGGTCGACCATGAGCAGGTGGAGTTTTTCTTCTCCTTCCTCTTCATGCACGGCGGACAGAAGCATTCCGCAGGATTCAATGCCCATCATGGCACGGGGCGGAAGGTTGACAATGGCGATGCAGGTTTTGCCCACCAATTCTTCCGGCTCGTAATAGGCGTGGATGCCGCTGAGGATGGTGCGCTCGGTCCCGGTGCCGTCGTCGAGGGTGAAGCGCAGGAGCTTTTTGCTTTTCGGCACAGCTTCGCAGGAAAGGACCTTCACCGCACGGAAATCCGATTTGCTGAAAGTGTCAAAATCCACCGCATCGGCAAACAGCGGCTCAATCTTCACCTTGGAAAAGTCGATCTTCTCCTCTGCCGGGGCCTGCGGCACTTCGGCGGCGGGCTTTTTGGGGTCGAGGCTTTTCATGGTCGGGAACAGCAGCACGTCCCGGATGGCGGGGGAGTTGGTCAGAAGCATACACATCCGATCGATGCCGTAGCCGATGCCGCCCGTGGGAGGCATACCGATTTCCAGCGCATTGAGGAAATCTTCATCGGTGCGGTTGGCTTCTTCGTCGCCCTGCGCCAGCAGCTCTTCCTGCGCCCGGAAGCGCTCCCGCTGGTCGATGGGGTCGTTCAGCTCGCTGTACGCATTGGCCATTTCCCAGCCGTTAACGAAAAACTCAAACCGCTCCACATAATCCGGATTATCCGGCTTGCGCTTGGTCAGCGGGGAGATCTCCACCGGGTGATCCATCAGGAAGGTGGGCTGGATCAGATGCTCTTCCACAAAGGTTTCAAAGAACAGGTTGAGGATGTCGCCTTTTTTGTGGTGCTCCTCATAGGCGATCCCCTTTTCGGCGGCCGCCTGACGGGCCTGCTCCAGCGTGGTGATTTCGTTGAAATCCACCCCGGCATACTGCTTGACAGCGTCCACCATAGTGATGCGGGTAAAGGGCTGGCCGAGGTCGATCTCAATGCCGTTGTAGACGATTTTAGTGGTGCCCAGCACTTCCTGCGCCACATAGCGGTACAGTCTTTCGGTCAGGTCCATCATGCCGTGATAATCGGTGTAGGCCTGATACAGCTCCATCAGGGTAAACTCCGGGTTGTGGCGGGTGTCGAGGCCTTCGTTTCGGAATACCCGGCCGATCTCATACACCCTTTCCAATCCGCCCACGATCAGCCGCTTGAGGTACAGTTCCAGAGAGATGCGCAGCTTCAGATCTTCATTCAGGGCGTTAAAATGCGTTTCAAAGGGGCGGGCCGCCGCACCGCCGGCATTGGAAACCAGCATGGGGGTTTCCACTTCCATGAACCCTTCCTGATCGAGATAGCGGCGGATAGCGCTGATGATGGCGGAGCGCTTGATGAAGGTGTCCCGTGCCTCTTCGTTCATGATCAGGTCCACATAGCGCTGGCGATAGCGCATATCGGTGTTGGTCAGGCCGTGATATTTTTCGGGAAGGATCTGCAGGCTTTTGGTCAGCAGGGTCAGAGAGGAAACGTGCAGGGAGGTCTCTCCGGTCTTTGTTTTGAACACCTCTCCCTGAAGTCCGATAATATCGCCGATATCCAGCTTTTTGAAAAGTTTGTATTCCTCTTCTCCGATAATGTCCCGGGCCACATAGCACTGAAGCGTTCCCTTAAGGTCCTGCACATGGCAGAAGGACGCCTTCCCCATGATGCGCTTGGACATCAGGCGGCCGGCAATCGAAACCGACTTCCCTTCAAGGGCTTCAAACTGGTCTTTGACGTCGCTGCTGTGGTGAGTGACCGGATATTTGGTTTCAACAAAGGGATCTCTGCCCTGCGCTTTCAGTTCCTCGAGTTTATCCCGCCGGACCTGAAGCAGGCTGTTTTGTTCTGTCATGTCTGCCATAATGCACTTTTCCTTTCCTGTCTGTCCCTTGAGGCTTACATCGTGATCTCCAGCACGACCAGCGTTGACACGCCGCCGGGGGTCTCTACGGTGACGACGTCTCCGACCGTATGCCCGATCAGAGCGCTCCCTACAGGGGATTCATCGGAGATTTTCAGGTTGGTAGGATCCGATTCGCTGGACCCGACGATCTTGAAAATGAGTTCCTCGTCAAACTCCCGGTCATGCACTTTGACCCGGGACCCTAAATGGACCCGTCCGTCGTCAAGGCCGGTCTCGTCAATGATCTCTACGTTTTTGAGAATGGCTTCCAGCTCCTTGATGCGGGCTTCGAGCTTGGCCTGATCGTTTTTGGCTTCATCATATTCGTTGTTTTCTGAAAGGTCGCCCTGTGCGATGGCCACTTTCAGGATCTCGGCGATCTCGCTGCGCTTGATGGTCGTCAGTTCCAAAAGCTCCTGCTCCAATTCCCGCTTGCCGCTGGCGGTCAGTTTGATTTTTCTTCCGTTTTCAGCCATGGTGAAATCTCCTTTTTCACATATTCAAGAAAACTGCCCGAAGCGGTTTTCAGATACTTTCTATTATATGTTTTCTTTCCCCTTCTGTCAAGCAAAACCAGCGCCTTGGCCGGAGGAAACCGGAGCCGGAGCCGGAGGAAACCTTTTTTGAAAAAAAGGTTCTCCCCCGGACCCCCTTCCAAAAAACTTGCATCTAAAGAAGATGCCAAAAGTCTTGCAAAGGAGGGAAAAGTTTCGGTCCAGCCTTTTCAAAGGCTGGCAGAGTCCAGAGACAGCGTCTCTGGT
>CACYCG010000235.1 GCA_902772855.1 uncultured Ruminococcus sp. | reverse complement strand
AGTTTTTGTAAAGGGCAGCGGCGTTTTCATTCCTATTTTGAAAATTGATTTCCGTGCACCAGCGTGTCCGGATCATTTCTGGCTTTTCCTGCTCTCTCCTGCGGATCGTTCCGATGAAAAACACCGCCCTGCTGACGTCCCGCAAAAAAGACCGACAGCGATGGCCGGTCTTCAGGATCCAGTTGTCAGGAGAAAAGGCTGTAGCCCTGCCATCAGGCGTCTTCCTCCGAAAAATCTTCATGAAGCTGGTTCAGGCTGGCAGCTTTCAGGTAGGCATTGATAAAACCGTCCAAATCGCCGTCCATCACAGCGCCGACATTGCCGGTTTCAAAGGACGTGCGGTGATCTTTGACCATCGTGTACGGCATGAAGACATAGGAACGGATCTGTGCGCCCCAGGCGATCTCCTTATGAACGCCCTTGATGTCTTCGATTTTTTCCAGATGCTCTCTTTCCTTGATCTCGAGCAGTTTGGATTTGAGCATCATCATCGCAATTTCACGGTTCTGGTACTGGCTTCTTTCCACCTGACTGGCCACGACAATGCCGGTGGGCTTATGCGTCAGACGAACAGCGGAAGAGGTCTTGTTGACCTTCTGCCCGCCGG
Source organism: uncultured Ruminococcus sp. (assembly GCA_902772855.1). Classification (GTDB taxonomy): domain Bacteria; phylum Bacillota; class Clostridia; order Oscillospirales; family Acutalibacteraceae; genus UBA1213. The sequence continues at coordinate 5,281 of CACYCG010000235.1, read as the reverse complement.
CTCCGCTGGCCCGGTACACGTCCATCTGCACGTCTTCCGGCCGGATCTCGATCTGGATCGTATTGTCGATCTCCGGCATCACTTCGAGAGAGGCAAAAGAAGTATGTCTTCTTCCGGAGGAATCAAAGGGAGAGACCCGCACCAGACGATGCACGCCGGATTCGCTTTTCAGGTAGCCATAGGCGTTTTCCCCTTCGATCAGGAGCACGGCGCTTTTCAGCCCGGCTTCTTCTCCGTCCAGGTAATCCACTTCTTTCACTTTGAAATGATGGCGTTCCGCCCAGCGGCAGTACATCCGGTACAGCATCATCGCCCAATCCTGCGCCTCGGTGCCGCCGGCACCGGCGTGGAAGGTAAGGATTGCATTTTTGGCATCGTATTCCCCTGTCAGAAGGGTCTGCAGCCGCTGTGCCTCCAGCGTTTCCTTCACCCGGTCGCATTCGCTGACCGCTTCTTCCAGCAGAGACAGATCCTCTTCCTCATCGGCCAGTTCGATCAAAGCCATCGTATCCTCATACGCCGTGACAAGGGCATCGTACTCTGCTACTTTATTTTTCAGAGTGCCTGTTTTCTGCAGAATCTTCTGAGAGTTTTCCACGTCATCCCAGAAACCGGGCTGGGAGGCCCGCTGCTCTAACTGCTCGATCTCCATCTTCAGCTTTTCCAGCCCCAGCGCATTGGACAATTCCCTGATATCCGGCTCCAATGCCTGCAGTTTCAGACGAAGTTCCTCAAATTGTACCATACTTTACTTCCCCATTTCTTCCCATGTTCAAAAGTCGTTTCCATCGTTGGTGCCTGTATATAACCTTTATTATATGATAAAATCCCGCCTTTGTAAAGACCCGCAGCGGTTTCTTTTCCGGCTTGCAGGCGGTCTGTTTCCGGTCCTGTACCATATTTTTCCGGACAGAAGACCGTTTTTTGGCCGATTTTTCTCTTGGCAACAGACAAAAACAGCATCACAGGAAGGTTTTTGCAATTTTCACGTCCTCATCTACAGGATAAACTTGCTAAAAATTAAATTATGTTGTATAATAGCTCACAAGAAGGTAAAAATGGCAGTAGTGCGCCCGGAGACTACGCCGGGGATTCGATATAGGAGAATGATCCATGAAGTATTACGGAATAGAATGTCCCGTGTGTTCGCAGGTGTTTACCGAAGAGGACGATATCGTGGTATGCCCGAAATGCGGAGCGCCTTACCACAGAGATTGTTATCTTCAGGAAAAAAAATGTAAGTTCATTTCCCTGCACAAAGAGGGAAAAAGCTGGCAGCCTCCTGTTGGAGAGTCCTCTTCTGCGGAAAGTCCCGCACAGGCGAAAAGGATCTGTCCTCTTTGTCAGGCGGAAAACCCGAAAGAGGCCCCGGTGTGTCAGCACTGCGGGCGTTTTATGCCGGCCGAACCGGCATTCCCTGTCCAGCCGCAGGAAAAAACCGATCCGGAGGACGAAGAAGACCTCTCCGGGGATTCGGAGCGGAAGACCGGAGATCCGTTTGACGAAAGATTCATATCCCTGCCTTCTGCCAATCCGGATGTCAATCCCGGCGGGTTTTTCCATTCCGCTCAGCTTGAATCGCAGCAGTATGACGAAGGCGTAAACGGGCTGGAACTGGCTTCCTTTGTGGGAAGAAACAATGCGTACTACATTCCCGTTTTTTACCGTCTGAAACATTTCGGCGTTTCCAGGATCAACTTTTCCGTGTTTTTATTCGGAGGCGCCTGGTATCTGTTCCGCAAGCAGTACCTTAAGGGGATCCTGCTGTCAGGGCTCAGTCTGCTCCTGCAGATCGCATCCATCGTGTTCACCTATTTTTTCTCTGAACAGTTCTGGGAGGCTGCGGAAACAGAGCTCCTGCACGGTCGTTCGGCCGGAACCTATATTCCCTATGAGGAATATCTGAGATGGACGATCGAACACTGCAGCCTGCAGGAAGCCTTCCTGATGTATTTCCCCATCCTGCTCGGTCTTCTCAACTGCGTGCTGCTGATTGTCTGCGCCCTGAAAGCCAATGCCGGCTATTACCGGTTCTGCTGCCGGAAGGTCAGCCGGATCAAAAGCGCCCTGCCCGAAGATCTTTCCAAAAACGAGCGGTATCTTGCGATTTTTACCGCCGGAGGCATCAATCTGGGTGCGGCTGTGTGCTATTGTTTGTGCGCCCTGATCCTGTATGGCGCTTTCTATAATATGTAAGCCCGCAGCGCACCGGTCCTTTTCACCGTTAGAACCAACTGTCTTAAAACCGTATCCATCAAAATCAAGGAGGTATCTCTCATGAAGGTCACCAAAGCTGTGATCCCTGCCGCCGGACTTGGCACCAGGGTACTGCCCGCCACCAAATCCATGCCCAAGGAAATGCTGACCATAGTAGACAAACCCGCTATCCAATACATCGTGGAAGAAGCCGTTAATTCCGGCATCACAGATATTCTCATCATCACCAACCGTGGAAAGGGCATCATCGAAGATCATTTCGATAGAAGTCCCGAACTTGAAGAAAGACTTCTTGCCACTGGGAAAAAGGACGCCTATGATGAGATTGTTTCCTTCTCCCGACTGGCCAATATCTTTTTCATTCGTCAGAAAGAAACCAAGGGACTCGGGCACGCCGTCAACTGCGCCCGGAACTTTGTCGGAAATGAGCCGTTTGCCGTGCTGTACGGAGATGACGTCATCATCGGGGACGACCCCGCCTGCGCTCAGCTCATACGGGCCTATGAACAATTCGGAAAATCCGTGGTGGGCATCAAATCGGTGCCGGCCGCCGATATTCATAAATACAGTTCCCTGAAAGCGGAGCCGCTGCAGGACAATCTATTTTCCGTGACCGATATGGTGGAAAAGCCAAAAACCCCGGAAGCCGTCCTGTCGCTGTATTCCATTTTAGGCCGCTGCGTGCTGACGCCGGACATTTTCGATATTTTAGATGAGACCCTCCCGGGCGCCGGCGGGGAGATCCAGCTAACAGACGCCATGCGAACCTTGGCCCGCAGCACCGGCATGACGGGCGTGGATTTCACCGGCAAACGCTATGACATGGGCGATAAGCTGGGCATTCTGCAGGCAACGGTAGAAATCGCCCTGAAGCACCCGCAGCTGGGCGAACCCTTCGCCGCCTATCTGAAAGAGATCGTGGCGGGGCTGGCGTAAAACAATAACAATACCCCCTGAAAAAAACATCACAGCACCCTTGACAAGACCGGTCAGGGGTGCTATAATTCTCTTGTTATGCGTCTGCATGACCATCCTTGCTCCCGCAAGGGGGCCAATAGTCCAGAAGGAGGTGCAAGAAATGGCAGTTATCAATTCTTACGAAGCTGTGCTCGTTTTTTCTCTGAAAAACGGCGAAGAAGCTGTCGCTGATACTGTTAAGAAGTTCAAGGACCTGATCGAGAAGCACGCAACGCTCGAAACCGTGGAAGAATGGGGAAAGAGAAGACTTTCCTACCCCATCAAAAAGGAAAACGATGCGTACTATGCTCTCTTCAGCTTCAAGTCCGAGGCAGAGTTCCCGGCTGAACTTGACAGAATCACGAAGATCACCGACGGCGTGCTCCGTTCCATGATCACCAAGATGGATGCTTGATGAGGAGGCGTTATTGTTATGAATAATGTTTCTTTGATCGGCCGCCTGGTTGCTGACCCGGAACTGCGCCACACCCAGAGCGGCGTGGCTATGTGCCGTTTCCGGATTGCGGTTGACCGCAGTTTTGTGAAACCCGGCGAAGAGCGGCAGGCTGATTTCATCGACATCGTTGCCTGGCAGCAGCGGGCAGAATTCGTGTGCAAGTATTTTTCCAAGGGCTCTAAAATCGCCCTCACCGGAGAGATCCGCACCGGCTCCTACACCGATAAAGACGGCAATAAGCGCAATACTTTTGAGGTATGGGCCAACAATTTTGAATTCTGCGAACCCAAGCGTGATCGTTCCACCTCTTACGGCGGCTCAGGCCGCAGCTATGAGGGCGGCAGCACCGGTTACGACAGCAGGCAGTCTTCTCCCAGCGCTCCTCAGGCTCCCACTTCCTATTCCAGCGGAAGTGCCGGGGATTTTGAGGATCTGCCCATGGATGAGGACCTGCCCTTCTAATCAGTAAAGTAAAGGAGGAAAAACCATGGCTGAAAGAATGGAAAGAGAACCCCGCAGAGGCGGTCGCAAAGGCCGCAGAAAAGTGTGTTCTTTTTGCGTTGATAAGATCGAAGTCATCGACTACAAAGATATTTCCAGACTGCGTCGCTTCATTTCGGAAAGAGCGAAGATTCTTCCCCGCAGAGTGACCGGCACCTGCGCCCGCCATCAGCGGGAGCTGACCGTTGCTATCAAGCGGGCCAGATACCTGTCTTTGCTCCCCTATACCAGCGACTGATCAACCGAAGCAATATTCTATTCCGGCCGGTGAATCCTGTTTCACCGGCTTTTTTCTGCCCAAAAACAAAGGAGAGAACGCTATGATCAAAGAATACCGCACCCGCCGCACCTGCTCCCGCTCCATTACGGTGGAAGTCGATGAACAGGGTATTATTCAGAACGTCGTTTTCCACGGCGGCTGCAGCGGCAATACGCAGGGCATCAGCGCCCTTGTCAAAGGAATGAAGGCGGAAGAGGTCATCAAGCGCTGCAAGGGGATCGACTGCAGCGGAAGAGGCACTTCCTGCCCGGATCAGTTGGCGCTGGCGCTGGAGGAAATGATCGGCGCCGAAAACTAAGCGCTCCCCTGCCGGCGCATCTGTCTAAAGCCGCCAAACGCCTGTCCGTTTCGCCTTGCGGAGTAATGGACAGGCGTTTTTTGGGATGTTCTCCCCTGTCTTCTTTTTGTAAAATGGATTTCCCTGCCTCTTCAGGAATCTTTAAGCAAAATTTAAGAAAGTGTGCTATAATAGAAAAAAACAGCAAAGGGAGGATCTCTATGCGAGTTTTGCTGGTAGAAGATAAAAAGGCTTTGTCCGATGCGATCATTACGATCTTAGACCAGAACGGGTACAGCACCGAAGCGGTCTATGACGGAGAAGAGGCGATGGAATATGCCCTGCACGGGGAGTATGACGTTATTATTTTAGATGTCATGCTGCCGAAAGCGGACGGCTTTGAGGTGCTGCAGACCATCCGCAAGGCGGGGCTGGATACGCCGGTGCTGATGCTGACCGCCAAAAGCGCTGTGCGGGATAAGGTCAGCGGCCTCAACAAAGGCGCCGATGACTATATGACCAAACCCTTCCACCCCGATGAATTGGTGGCTCGTGTCGGGGCGCTGACCAGAAGAACGGGAAGCGTGGTGCT
>CACYCG010000234.1 GCA_902772855.1 uncultured Ruminococcus sp. | reverse complement strand
TTCCAAGGGGCAAAAGCGGATCGCCGCCTTTATTGCCGAGCATTACGACAAAGCCGCCTTTATGACGGCCTCGAAATTGGGAGCGACTGTGGGGGTCAGTGAATCAACGGTGGTGCGCTTTGCCACCGAACTGGGCTATGACGGCTACCCGAAAATGCAGAAGGCCATGCAGGAAATGATTCGGGATAAGCTGACCTCTGTGCAGCGCATTGAAGTGACCAAGGCCCGCTACGGCAGTGCCGACGTGCTTTCCACCGTGCTGGCGACGGATATTGAAAAGATCCGCAAGACGATGGAAGAAATTTCCCGGGACGATTTCAAGCAGGCGGTGTCGGCGATCGCACGGGCGAAAACGATCTATATCTTCGCCGTGAGAAGCTCGGCGGCGCTGGCCTCTTTTTTGGGCTATTATTATTCTTTGATTTTTGAAAACGTCAAAGTCGTGAGCAATTACGGCGAAACGGAGATCTACGAAAAGCTGTTCCGCATCTCGGAAGAGGACGTGATCGTGGGCATCAGTTTTCCCCGGTATTCCAACGCCGCCGTGAAAGCGATGACCTTCGCTCACCGGCGGGGCGCCAAGGTGATCGCCATCACCGACAGCATGGCCAGCCCCCTGTGTTCTCTTTCGGATTATGTGCTGATCGCCAAAAGCGATATGGCTTCGGTGGTGGATTCTTTGGTGGCGCCGCTGAGCATGATCAATGCGCTGATCGTGGCCACCGTTATCGAGCTGGGCAGCGAGGTGGAAACCACCTTCGGACGGCTGGAATCCATCTGGGAAGAATATGACGTCTACCGCAGCAAAAGCGGGGAAAGCGAAGAGCGTCAGGAGGGAGCCGCTTGGAAACCGAACGAACCCTGATCATCGGCGCCGGTCCTGCCGGACTGACAGCGGCGATCGCATCGGCCCGGCGGGGGAGGGAAACCATCCTGCTGGAAAAAAACAGCCGCCCCGGGCGCAAGCTGTATATTTCCGGGAAGGGACGGTGCAACTTGACAAACAACTGCTCCGTGCAGACGGTGATCGACAACACCCCCACCAACGGGCGCTTTCTGTACAGCGCCCTGACCGCCTTCCCGCCGCAGGCGCTCATGGAGATGATGGAGCAAGGCGGGCTGCCGCTGAAAACCGAGCGGGGAAACCGGGTGTTTCCGGTGTCGGACAAGGCGGGGGATGTGGTGGATACCTTTGTGCGCCTTGCCAAAGAAGCCGGGGCGCAGTTCCGGCAGGGAGAAGCAGAGGCGCTGCTGCTGAGCGATGGCCGGGTGCAGGGCGTGCGGCTGAAAAACGGACAGGAGCTGCTGTGCAGCCGTCTTATTATCGCCACGGGCGGGGTCTCCTACCCGCTGACCGGTTCCACCGGGGACGGCTACCGCTTTGCCGCACAAGCCGGGCACACTATTGTGCCGCCGAGACCGTCGCTGGTGCCGCTGCTGACAGAGGAACACAGCGGTTATGATGCGGACGGTCTGCTGCTGAAAAATATTGCCATTCGTCTGAAGGACGGGAAAAAGAAAAAAACGATCTACGAAGACTTCGGAGAATTGGAGCTGCGGCGCTGGGGACTGTCCGGGGCGGTGGTGAGAAGTGCTTCGGCGCATATCCGGCAGATGGAAGCGGGCCGCTACCGGCTGGAGCTGGATCTGAAACCGGCTTTGACGGAGGAAGTGCTGGACAGCCGCCTGCAGCGGGAATTGGCCGTTTCTCCGGGGCAGCCCTGCCGGGTGATCTTCAAAACGCTGGTGCCGCAGGCGCTGGTGGAAGATATCGCCAAAAGAGCCGGGGCGGTGTCGGAAGTGCCCTGCGCCCAGGTGAAGCGGGAGCAGCGCCGGGAGCTTTCCCGTCTGCTGAAAAGCATGGACTTTCACATCACCGGGTTTCGCCCGCTTGAAGAGGCCATCGTCACCTCCGGCGGGGTAAGTGTGAAGGAGATCTCCCCCTCCACGATGGAGTCAAAACTTGTGCGGGGGCTGTTCTTTGCCGGAGAAGTGATCGACTATGACTGCTACACCGGCGGCTTCAACATCCAGTCCGCCGCCTCCACCGGCTGCCTCGCCGCCTCCTCCGGGGGAAACCCTTTTTAGAAAAAGGGTTCTCCCCCGGACCCCCTTCCTAAAAACTTGCAGTTAAAATTTTTGCAAAGGAAAGCAAAGTTTCGCTCCAGCCTTTTCAAACCAGCGGCGGCGCTGGACCCCGGGATTGTCAGCCGTCTTCTTCTGTTA
>CACYCG010000233.1 GCA_902772855.1 uncultured Ruminococcus sp. | reverse complement strand
CGGAGAAGAAAAGGTCAGGCGCTTCCGCCAGGTGTATCCGGACGCGACGGTGGAAGCATTCTATACGGACTCCAAAAAAGACCTGCCGATGGCAGGCCTCGCCGAAAGGGCTTATTTTGTTCACGGAAACACGATCCGGGAGATGAACGAAAAACGATGAGGCTCAGAGCCAGTAACGGGTGAGCAGGGTGAAGAACGTAATCAGATAACAGCAGGCCCCCCAGACCACGGAAACAACCGCAAGCTTCTTCCTCAAAGCCGGAACGATTTCCGGCTTTTTCCGATTCAGGCTGCCATTGGCAAAGGTCATCATGAACGGAAGGAAGCAGGGGATCAGATACCGCCCCTGAAAGCCGGCAGACCAGTCCCCGCCGATGACGCTTCCGTTCACCTTCGGCGCATGACTGATATACTGCAGGGTACAGAAAACGCAATAGATCAGCACCGTGGCCAGGAGCCCGGGGAGGCGCCTGCGCCAGGGAACGGAAGAAGGGAAGGAACAGCATTCAAAGACGGCCGAGGCAAGCAGGACGATCCACCCGAGGAGCAGAAAGACCCTCGGAATATGCAGATCCAGCCAGCCGAGACAGCCCCAGAAGCTGATGACGATGGAGGGCAAATCACGCCAGAGGGTCCGGAGAATAATCCCGGGCAGGGCAAAGGGATGAGCCAGGAGCCAGGCGCTCTGCTCAGATGAATATCCCACCGCGCCGCCGGCCGGAACCAGATAGGGAAGCGTGGACAGGACAAAACCGAAGAGAGCGAACAGCAGGAACATCGTCCGGCGCGTATTTCTTTCGCGGGAGGAGGGGGACAGGGCATCGCGCGAGAGCAAAAGAAGCAGGAGCAGCAGACAGGCGTAGGGCGCCTTGACCCCGCAGAGGAACAGGGCGCACAGGAGCAGCCTGACGTACTCCGGACCGGAAACCACCGCTGACCCGTTTTCGGAAAGAGAAAGAACGGAGGCAAAGAGATAGAGGGAAACGGGAATCAGGACGGCGTCATAGTTCAGGGTGGCGGCCAGGAAGAGCGTCATCGGCATGACGGCGAGCAAAAAGAGCGTATTCCTGAAGGGCTGCATTTTGCGGAGCGCCGCGCGCATGACACAGACAAAAAAGACCCAGTTGCACAGCCGGCCGACGAGCAGCTGGACATACGGGCTGTGAAGAAAGTTAAGCCCGAAAAGCGAGCCGAGCGCCGAAGCGAGCACCATGCCAAGGGCAGAAAAGAGATAACCGAGGGAGAAGATCCGCCCTTCCGCCGACATCATCTTGTCCGTCGGGATATACTCCATACTCTGCCGGAGCAGGACGCCCCAGGAGCATTTTTCCTGATTCGAAATCCCGATCAGCCTGACGGGATATTCCCGCATCAGCGGGGCGAAACCGGCCGGGAGCGACAGTTTCCCTTCCGCCCAGTAATCCCCGGAAAAGACCTGACCATGCCCGATGGCCCAGACATTCTGAAAGTGGGTGAGTTCATCCGGCGAATCAAAGGGAGGAATCAGAAGGACCAGCAGCAGCCCCAGAAGCAGCGCACAGCAAAAAAGGAGCTTTCCCCTATGCCGGAAAGGCCTCCGTTTCTCTGAGCGCTGAACCGTCATACGTTCCCTCACAGGATTCCATGATTCGCAGATGCCGCACAGGCCCGGGCGGTTCCCCGCGGTTGAAATCCGCGAAAAGTATAGCATGGATGGAAGAGTCTGTCCAAAAACGAAGAAATACAGAGAAAAAAACAGAAATAAATTAAAATTAAAAGAAAATACGACATTTCCGACGGTATGAAAGCTTGCTTTCAATATATAAAAGCATTATATTACTCTCTGGTTGTTAGCACTCAACATGAATGAGTGCTAAAAACAAGACAGAAACGACAGGAGGAACCAATAGATGACCGTGAAGCCGCTGGGTGACCGCGTTGTCATCAAGAACTGCGAAGCAGAAGAAACCACCAAATCCGGCCTGATTCTGACCAGCGCCGCTAAGGAAAAGCCCCAGATGGCGATCGTGATCGCCGTCGGCCCGGGGGGAAACGTGGACGGAAAAGAAATCACCATGCACGTCAAAGCGGGTGAAAAGGTGATCTATTCCAAATACGCCGGCACCGAAGTCAAGGTGGACGGCGAGGAACTGATCATCGTCCGGCAGAGTGACATTCTGGCCATCGTCGAATAAGGAT
>CACYCG010000232.1 GCA_902772855.1 uncultured Ruminococcus sp. | reverse complement strand
GAATTGGTGGAGGTAACTCCCAAATCCATCCGCATGAGAAAAATGATCCTGAACAAGGAGCAGCGAATGAAGGCGCAAAGCCGGGGAGGCTGACAAATGGATCTGGTGGTTTTTGATCTGGAGTGGAACAGTTGTTTTGAGCCTCGCTCGGAGACCTTTATCAATGAGATCATTGAATGGGGCGCCGTCAAGCTGAATGAACAATTGGAGATTACGGATACGTTTCAAATGCTTGTAAAGCCCGTCATCGGCAAAAGGATCCGGGGCAAGGTCCGGGATCTGACATCCCTGACGCTGGAAGAACTGCAGCAGGGGGTACCTTTTGCCTATTCTGTCGGGAAGTTCCGGAAGTTCTGCAAAGGGTGCCTGCTGATGACCTGGAGCAAGACGGACCTGCTGGCGCTTTCCGATAATTTAGCGTATCACACCCACAGCCGGACGATTGATTTTTTGCAGCAATATGTCGACCTGCAGCAGTATTGTCAGGAGCGGCTGGGACGGTTTGATTCCCATGCGCTCGGCCTGCAGGCGGCTGCGGAAATGCTGCAGATCGACACCGAACAGATCCAATACCACCGGGCGCTGGGGGACAGCTATGTTTCCGCCATGTGCCTGAAAAAACTCTATCATCCGGCCATGTTCCAAAGCTATGTGCAGGATGCTGCCCAGCCGGAGTTTTATCGGCGGCTGTTTTTCAAGCAGACGATCCTCAAAGACCCGGACAGCCCCCTGATCCATTGGGACGAAGTGTTTTTCAATTGCATCCGCTGCGGCGCCAGAGCGCAGAGAACGTCCGACTGGCACAGCGCCAACGGACGCTTCCGGGCGCAGTTCGTTTGCCCTTTATGCGGGACGGAGTTTACAGGGAAAACCCTGTTCAAGCTCCGGCTTGACGGCGTGACCGTGCAAAAACGGGTCTCCCGCAGCAAGGCCGGTGCGCAGGAAGAAGAGGAAGAAAAATAGAAAAAACAGAAAAAAAGTGTTGACAATCCCTCCCGCTTGTGGTATTATAATAAAGCCGTCGGGCGAAGGGTTCCGGCAAGGCGGCAGCGGAAACGCTGGTGTAGCTCAGTTGGTAGAGCAGCTGATTTGTAATCAGCAGGTCGGGAGTTCAAGTCTGTCCACCAGCTCCACAAACAAAGCCCCCCTTTTCGGGCCTGTATATCATATGGGAGAGTTCCAGAGCGGTCAAATGGGGCAGACTGTAAATCTGTTGCTTCGGCTTCGGTGGTCCGAATCCACCCTCTCCCACACGGCGCTGTCACTTGCTGGCAGCGCTTTTTTCATGCAAAAAGCATACAAAACAGGCGTGGCCGGGAGTCCGGTCACGCCTTGATGTTTTTTGCCTTAGTAATGCAGCCGCTGGGCTTTGTCCAGGTACAATTCCTCTAAGTCCGGCTGCTTCATATCTTCATACAAAGCCGCCATATCTTCGTAATGGGAGGCAAGAATATCCACAAATTCTCCCGGATTGACCTTTGCCAGCCGCTCGTATAATTCAGCGGCTTTTTTATAGTATTCCTCCGCATCTTCATAATCCTTCACGCAGGAGAACACATAGCCCAGGCTGATATATTCGTCCGCCAATTCGCTGCTGTAATTTTCGATCAGCGCCTTGTCCTCCGGCATTTCCACTTGTGTCTGAGAGGCCAGCAGCCCCTCGTAAATGCCGATAGCCTTTTGGTACAGCTCCATCGCCTTGACATATTCTTTTTCTCCGACATGGACTTTCGCTAAAGAATCGAGGCTGTAGGCGACGTCTTCCTTGTAGGTATCCTCGCCGGTTTTTTCCAGTTCGGCGTACAGCCCCAGCGCTAATTGATAATACTTTTTGGCATCGGCGTACTTGCTTTTGTAGAAGAAGGTGTCCCCAATGTTGGAGTATTCATCGGCCAATTGTTCGGTCACGGCAGGCTCCTGCTTGCGGGAGGAGCGCTCCAACAGGTCAACCGCCATCTGATAATAGCGGCGGGCGTCCTCGTATTTTTTCAGGAACTCCTGTTCAGTCCCGGCTAAATTATAGCATACGGCGGCTTTCAGCTCATAGGCTTCCGGGTCGGACGACATCAGCAGTCTGTAGATTTCTGCCGCCCGGTGCAGCAGGCGCTCGGCCCGCCGGGATTCTCCTTCTGCGGAAAGGCTCCGCCCTTCTGCTTCCAGCCGTGCCGCCAATTCGGGATCGGCCGGGTCTTTGAATTCGCTTCTTCGAGGAAATAACTGTAACATGAGTCGACACCGCTCCTCCTGCAGATATGTTCATTACCCTTTATTGTATGCCATTCCTGCTTTCGCTGTCAAGCTGTAATATGACCAAAGTATCGGAATCAATTTTGTCTGCCTTTTCAAAGGCGCTGCGGGGCTGTCAGATAAACGGCCCATGCCGGTTGAGGCGAGGCCAGCTGTCGTCGGGAGAGCCTCCGTTTCGGTACAGCCCCTGATAATAGGAGGTGATATAGGTGGAATACAGTTCGGCGTCCTTTTCGCAAAGCTGGCTGCGGTACTCGTCAAGGGTCTCCTCGGATTCTCCCTCAACATAATGCTGAAACTCCTCGTAGAAGATCCTGGCTTCATAGAAAATGGGGAGCGACTGTTCGCTGAGAGAGGTGCTTTGATAGAGATAAGCCAGTTGATGCTGATAGCAGTGGCGCACTTCATGAAGGAGGGTCATCATCACACTGTCCCCCGGGGACTTCATCAGAAAATCCGCAGATACGCTGATGGTCCGGTTGGAGGATTGGTAGCTTCCGATCACGGTGGTTCCGCTGGTGTCTCTGGGATTGTAGTGGTAGTTAATGGTCGTTTTGATGTCCTCCGGAAGCCCCAGCATCCGTGCTTCATGATTGACAAACTGCTGTGAATAATATCGTTTCGTTTCGAGCGAGCTGGAATTCCAGGTTTCTTCGTCCAGAAAAAAGCGGATGAGTTCCATGTCGGGTTTCTGTTCGGTAACAGAGACGGGGGCCGGGAGAAGTTCGCTGTCCTTCGTAAACCCGCCCAACAGGGATGATTGGCTCAGCACGACCAGACAGAGCAGGGTGGTGTAGCTGATCAGGCGAAGGGAAATAAAAAAACCGTTGGCCAGCGATTCCAGGAAGCTCTTTCCGGGGCGAAAAAAGGCGTATAAAAAATGTCCTGCGACAATGAGGATGCTGAAAAGGGCCATCAGAATGAGATAGGCAGAGGGGAGGAAGGGGCGGTAGGAGATCAGCGAGTAAAAGCCCAGTCCGATCAGGGAATAGAGCTGAAAGGAATCATCCTGACGTTTTTGGCCGTTTTTGAGCAGTGTTGGCCAGAGAAAGCCGGAAGCGGTCATTGACAGCATCAGCACGACGGAATAGCGGTTTCCCAGATAGTCGATCGGGCGGAAAAAATAGAAGGTATAGAGGAAGACCGCCGCAAAAAACTCTGCGGCCAATCCTATGATTTTGTGAGCGTCATCGGGAAACAGAAATTCCGGGGTATAATATTTTCCGGGAATGCGTTTCTGCAGAAGTGTTTTTTTCTTGCGTTTTCGTCTCGGCGGCAGGGTATTCATGTGGTTTTGTTCCTTCTTTCCCATTCTTCTCGTGAGTATAGTATACAGAATAATCGACAAAAAATCAAGCAGCCAGCGGCAGCGGCGGCGCTGCACCCCGTAGCCGGGGGATTCTCCCCCGGACCCCCTTCCGGGGCTTGCACCTAAAGAAGACGCTAAAAG
>CACYCG010000231.1 GCA_902772855.1 uncultured Ruminococcus sp. | reverse complement strand
TTTGCCGCTTTCTATTCATCAGGTTCAAGCCCCGGAAGGGGGGTCTGGGGGCACTCCCCCAGACCCGGGTCCAGCGTCACGCTGGTTGGCTGGTTGTAAAATAAAGGAAAGTGTGATAGAATAAAAAATCATGAGTTTTGAAACGATTGGCAGCAGCATGGAAGCACCGGCTGGCGGTGCAGGGGGAGTGGAGAATCATATGGAGGAATCCGTTTATTGGATCTGGCTTCAATCTTGTCTGGGGGTCAATTGCCGGAGTTTTGTCCCGGCGATGAAATTGTATGCTTCAGCAAAGGAGATCTACCAGCTCGGAGAGCAGGAATTGTACACCTCCGGGATGTTCACGGAAAGAGAGATCAGCGCTTTGCTTCGCAAAGATCTGAGCAAAAGCAGAGAGATAGCGGACCATTGTCGGAAACAGCAGTATCAGGTCATTTTCTGGGGAAGCCCTTCCTATCCTGAGCGGCTTCGCTCCATTGAGGCTCCGCCCATCGTCCTGTATGTTCTCGGGCAGCTTCCTGAGGAAGAAAAACTGCATTGTGCGATGGTCGGCACCCGTCATCCGGTTCAGGAGAACCTTTCGGTCGCCTTTCATCTGTCGCAGGGGCTTGCAAGGGAAGGGGCGGTCATCGTCAGCGGGGGCGCCGTCGGGATCGATTACGCCTCCCATCTCGGCACCTGCCGGGCCGACGGCACTACCTTGTGCGTCATCGGCTGCGGGCTGTCCTGCTATTCCTCCTCGTTTACCTCGCTGATCCTTCAGGAGATCCCGAAAAAAGGAGCGGTCATTTCGGAGTACCCTCCCTTCTTTCCTGCCCAGAAACAATGTTTTCCCACCCGGAACCGGATCATTTCCGGGCTGTCGGATTGTATGGTCGTTGTGCAGGCGGGGCTGGCCAGCGGTTCTCTGATTGCGGCGCAGTATGCGATCCATCAAAACCGGAAGCTGTTCGCCGTTCCCGGGCCGGTGTTCAGTGAGCGGTTTGCCGGGTCCAATCTTCTGCTGAAAAACGGGTTTCAGCCGGTTTTGTCCGAAGCGGAGATCCTGCGCTGGTATGAAGCGAAAAAAAGCTTTCCTCATCACGAAAGGCTTGACAATCCGCCGTCCACCGCCATAATGAGAAGGGAACTGAAGATCCGCCCGGAAGACCTCCCTGAGCTTCCGAGAAGGTCCTATGCCATTGATTCCCTTCCGCCCGGGCTGTCTGCCCTGCGGGAAGTGGACCGGGAATGCCGGAAGCCGAATGATATTTCTTTCCTGTCTCCCTTTGCTTTCCCGGACGACAGTCAGCCGCTCTCCGAAGAGGAAAAACCCGCAGAGGCCCCGGCTGCTTCGGTTTCATCGGAGGCTTTTTCTGCGGCTCCCGATGCTCCTATGAACGAGGAGAAGGGCGAAGATGCGCCGGGAGAGCTCCTGACGCTGGAGGAAGAAGCCGCTTTGGATCAATCGGGAGAAGCGCCCGGTCTGTTTCCGAAAACGTCCATGCTGTCCCCTCTGTTTGACCGACCGGCGTTTGATCTGCAGTCGGCCCTGTTAGAAGAAACGGACGAAGAGGAAGCCAACGAGGACCAACTGCAAAAAACGCCCCCCTTGGCGGAGGAATCCGCTTTTCTGCACAACGTGACGGACGGCCTTTCGGATCTTTCCACCATTCCGGCGAATGCAGGAGCGGTAGCTTCGGCGCCCTTCCAGACGGGACTGATCTCTCGTGAAGGGATCCTGAAAGAAGCGATGGCGCTGGCGAATGAACCGCCGTATCAAAAAGACAGCCTTCCCCGGCGGCTGTATACCGTCATCCTGCGCCGGATCGCAGAAAAAACGGATATGCTCCCGCCCTCCTTTTCAGAGAAACTGCCGCAGGCCTATCTGACGGATGAGTTTTATGTGATCGAACATCTGCGGGAATTGTACCGCTATTTAGGCTGGAACGATTCCATCCTGACCACTTATGATATTGCAGATCTGTTTTCACACCAGAAGGATGAACAGGGGCGGGAGGTCGTTTCCCATGACGCCGCCCAGACCATGACGGTCTTTCCGGAGACCTATGACGATTCTTCTCTTCCGCTCGAACCAGTCACCGGAAAAAAGAAGCGCAAAACCAAAAAAGAACAGGAAGGAAAGAAAAAAACGGCGGAACAGTTGACAGGAGGGGCTCGTTCGGTGTATGATACAATTTCGGATACACCTGTTCATTTTGACATCATCGCCGGGACCGTTGATCTTCCGGCCGGAAAGGTGCTTTCTTATCTGACAAGTCTGGAACTGCAGGGACTGATCGAAAAACTCCCCGGAAGCCGGTATGTCAGAAAATAATCATCCGGAGGGATACTATGTCAAAGCTTGTAATTGTGGAGTCACCTGCCAAGGCGAAGACGATCAAGAAATATTTAGGCCCCGGCTACGAAGTGATTGCCTCGATG
>CACYCG010000230.1 GCA_902772855.1 uncultured Ruminococcus sp. | reverse complement strand
CCAGAGACGCTGTCTCTGGACTCTGCAAGCCTTTGAAAAGGCTTGAGCGAAACTTTGCTTTCCTTTGCAAGACTTTTAACAGAAGAAAACGGCTGACAATCCCGGGTCCAGCGTCACGCTGGTTTGCAAGACTTTTAGCGTTTCCGTTGACTGTAAGCCCCGGAAGGGGGTCCGGGGGAGAATCCCCCGGCTACGGGGTCCAGCGCCGCCGCTGGTGCAGGGACTGAAACCATTCTACGCAGCGAAAACCGATCTGATAGCGGCCACTGTTCTGCACGATGTCTGTTTCCTGCGGGGTGAGGGCCGAACCGATATCCTCCCCGGAAGCCGCCACGCAGACCGCCGGGTACAGTACGCACCACCAGTTGTGCCCCTTCCCTTCCCCAATCGTCACCTGCAGCGCTTCGTAGGTCCCCGCAGGCAGGGAAAACTCTTCGTACACCCTCGTGTCAAACGGAATCTCCGCCAAACGCACCGTCACCGGCAGGTCGCAGCCGTTCTGCCGGAGGCATTCTTCTGCGGCTTCCTGCAGCTCCGGCAGGCAGTCTCGGCACAGCGCCGAGGCCTCCTCTTTGGATTGGCAGGACCCGAAGAGCCGGTCGGTGGTCTTTGTCAATTCATCCCGCACCTTCAGCTTCATCTGCTGATCTTCCGCCGAATCGGAATGGGCGATGATGTGCAGCCGCAGCACCCGGTCCCCGATATCCTCACACGCCCCCTCAAACCCGCACAGGCTGAGCAGAAAACAAATCAGAACCCCCGCACACAATGCCTTCATCCACCAGACGATCCGCTGTTTCATGGTCATTCCTCCCTCTTGTTCTGAAGGGAGTATGCGTCTTCCTCCTGCCTTTTAATCGCCTTCCGAATTCTTTCCCAGATTTCATCCCGCAGGTTTGGCTGCATTTTGAACTCCCCTTCGGGCTTCCAGGCGGGTTGCTCCGGCGGAGGGGGAGGATAGTCAACGCCGTGCCTGCGGATAAATCTCTGAGAAGGGTAGAAAATGATTTTCAGCTTTTTCTTGACCCTCTGGATCTGGAATAGTTCCGCGGGACGATAGCAGAGCAGGAGCTTCTGCCGCTTCACTTCCCGGCACAAATACGGGGAAAGCCAGGGCGCAAAAACGTATTTTTCCGGATGCAGGGGAAACCCGACTTCCTCCTCGTCGTCATACAGCCAGCCAAGAGAAGGCTCCTCCTCGGGTTCCGGGGGCGGCGGCACAGCAGCCTCTTCATCCGCATAAAACAGGCCAAAATAATCCCACCGGTCTTCCCAGCCTTCCTCCGGATGCAGCATTCCTCCGGAGGATCCTCCTTCCATGCGGTCCATTTCCACCCGGTAATGGACCCGGGCGGCGGGGGTGCGGAAGATCTCCTTGGTGGGCCGAAAGCGGTTTTCCCAGCCCAATTGGTCTCTTCCCGGCTCCCAGCAGGGGTCGCCGGCGATCAGGCAGCGATCTATCCCGAGGACGGGGGCGTTCTTCTTTATGATCTGGAAAACCTTTGGGGAATAGATGAAGATCAGGTGTTTTCTCGCCCGGTGCAGGTCCTCCCTGTCATAGCGGTATCGCCACCGGCACAGCGCTTCCGGCAAGATCCGGTAACAATCCGTGGGCAGAAACGCAGGCGAGGGCTCAGGTCTCCACTCCATCGCTTTTCTCCCTGGAAAGCTGCTGCTTTTCCTTCTCGTAGAAATACTGGATAATGGCTTTTCGGGTGATGATGCCGATGAAGGTGCTGCGGTCGTCCACCACCGGCACAAAGTTCTGGTCCATGACCCGCAGCAGCAGTTCTTCCATGCCGACGTCGGATTTGACCGGACGGTTCCGCTCCTCATTCACGATGTCGATCACATGGCACTGATCCCAGAAGGAACCCGAGAGCCGGGGAGATTCCAGAACGTGCCAGAGAAAATCCCCTTCGCTGACAGTCCCGATATATTCCCCGCTTTCATCAATGACCGGCACCGCCGTGTAGCCGTGCTGCCTCATGGCGGAAAGCCCGGAGCGCAGGGTGGCGTTTTTGTCTAAATACACAACGGTGGCTTTGGGTTTCAATAAATAAAACAGATTCATTGTTTCTTCACATCCTTTATGATCGGTCCCGCAGGACCCTCTCCTTAGTATTATACCAAGAATCCCCTCCGGAAGGGTAAACATTTTATGAATATTCCGCCAACCGCCCGGGAAAAGAAACGGTGCGGCCGGAAAACTTCGTCAAACCGCCTAAAAATCACCATTTTTTACTTGCTACCTTAGGCGAACTGTGCTATACTGAAAAAGCTGTCCTCCAAAAAACGGGACGGCGCAGCATGAAAACAGGAAAGGAAAGTCAAGAGTATGTATTGGGTCAATGAATCAGTTTTTTATCACATTTATCCCCTCGGCTTCTGCGGGGCGCCCCGCATCAATGACGGGGTGCAGGAATACCGCCTCAACAAAGTGCTGGATTTCATCCCGCACCTGAAGGAAATGCACGTCAACGCGGTGTATTTCGGGCCGGTGTTTATGTCGACCACGCACGGGTACGACACCAACGATTATTTCCGCATCGACAACCGTCTGGGGGATAACGACAGCTTCGCCGCCATCTGCGACGCCCTGCACGAAAACGGGATCCGGGTGGTGCTGGACGGGGTATTCAACCACGTCGGGCGGGGATTCTGGGCGTTCCGGGATATTCAGGAGCACCGGCAGAACTCCCCCTACTGCTCCTGGTTCCAGAACCTGAACTTCGGCGGGAGCAGCCCGTGGGGAGACCCGTTCTGGTATGAAGGCTGGGAAGGGAATTACGATTTAGTGAAGCTGAATCTGCGGCATCCGGATGTCAAGCGGCATTTATTCGATGCGGTGGCGATGTGGATGGACCGCTTCCATATCGACGGCCTGCGGCTGGACGTGGCCTACTGCATGGACCAGGATTTCCTGCGGGAACTGAAGCATTTCTGCAAAAGCCGTGACCCGCAGTTCTGGCTGATGGGAGAGATCATCCACGGGGATTACGCCCGGCTGGCCAACCCCGATCTGCTTGATTCCTGCACCAATTACGAATGCTACAAGGGCATCTATTCTTCCCATAACGACCATAATTATTTTGAGATCGCCCATTCCCTGCGCCGCCAGTTTGCCGGCGGGGGGCTGTATCAGCACATCTACACCTACAACTTTGTCGATAACCATGACGTCAACCGCATCGCCAGCACCGTGCGGGAAAAGGCGAATATCCCGAACTGCTATTCGGTCGCTTATTTTATGCCCGGGGTCCCGTCGGTATATTACGGCAGCGAGTGGGGCCTGGAAGGCTGCAAAAGCCGCACCGAGCACGATTACCCTCTTCGTCCCTGCGTGAACGTGGAGGACTGCGTGAATAATGAACTGTACCGCCACATCTGCCGCTTGGGGGCCGTGCGGCGCACCTATGACGCCTTAAAATACGGCAGCTTCGACACCGTGGAGATCCGCAACGAGCAGTTAGTGTTTGTCCGCCGCTTTGAGGGGCAGAGCATCTATATCGCCCTGAACCTCTCCGACAATGAATTCCAGATGGGTTTCCGGACAGACGGCGGAGCAAAGCTCTTCGACGTTTTCGACGGCACTTCCGTCTTTGATGTGCAGAACAGCTATGCCGCCGTTCCCCTGCCCGCCCACAGCACAAGGGTGCTGGTGCTCACGGGAGGGGAAGCCCCGAAATATCCGGACGCCGGCCGGGAGATTGCCGTCCCCGAGGAAGGAAGCGCACAGGCTCCTGCCCTGCCTCCCCTTCCCGAAGTGGGAAAACCCGGAAGATACCGTCATTTCAAGGGCGGGGAATATGAGCTAATCTGTCTGGCGAAGGATACGGAAACTTCGGAAGAACTGGTTATTTACCGGGAGGTCGGAGGAGAAGGCCGCATCTGGGCCAGACCCTCGGCCATCTTCTACCAATATGTAGAACGGGACGGCCGCACCATGCCCCGGTTTGAATGGATCGGTGACGGAGGGATGGCGTAGGTGTAAAAATCAACCGGGAGAATTAGTTGAATCTATACAAAAGATAAAAAATATATTGATTTATTTATAGTTTTTTAGTATAATACAACTAATCAATAGGAGTCCCGATGGAGCCTGTGCCATCGGGGAAAGATAAGGTGTTTTGGTCAACCCCTTCCGGGGCAGCGTCGAGACATCTTATTTTGTTCACCTGAACTATACGGATCGACATGAAAAAATGGAAGTTTGTGGAAAATACCGGAGAAATTTTTTAATAATCTATAAACTCTCTAAAAAATTCGTCTGAAGACTTGAAAATTCATGGATTATTTAGTATAGTAATAGGTGTACTCTTGACATATTATCGGAGTCTCCCCGCATTCACTGCCGGGGGATCCGTGAAAAGGCGGTGAACTATCATGCTGTGTAAGAGCTGTGGCAGCGAGTGGAAAACCAACACTCGGGCCGGTATCATTATTCGGTGCCCTTTCTGCGGAGCGGAACTGGAACAGGAAAAGGAAGATAAGCTGACCTTCCAAAACGCAAAGGAAGCACTGCGATACATTGTAAAAACCTGTGGAGTAGACGTCATTATCGACGGTCTCCAGCTTCGGTCGGCTCTGGATGAGTTTATTCCGGACCTCAAGCAGGAGAGAAAAGTATTCATGGATGCCTACGAGCAGGGCGTGTGCAACGCCTTGTATCTGGCGCATGACGAGCCGGAAATCGACAAGTGTATTGCGATCCTGCAGTCCATCAAGGTTTTGACAACGGATGCTTGTATGGCAGAAAAATGGGCTTGCTATGTGGTGGAAACCCTGGTGTATGCCCTCAACTGGAATGTGCCGATGTTCGGAATTACGCCCAACATCCATATGTACCAGATTCCTGAAAATATTAACGAAACCGGAGAAAACGGAAGGGGCGGTCCCCTGCTGATCACCTCTGGAGAAGTGTGGGACGAGCAAGGCTCTTCCGATGGAGATATGTGGGAAAAAGGCGCAGCCGGGACCCAGAAGCAGGGCGACCTCGTGCTGCCGGCCTCCAAGCCTTCGGAACTGCCCGAACAGAGCAGCGCCGCTCCCCCGCCGGAAGCACCCGAAGAACCGAAGCCCGAGTCTCCGGTGTTCGATTTCACCGGAGAGGACGAGCCGAAGCCCGAGTCTCCTGTGTTTGATTTTACGGACGAAGCCGAAACTCCGGCCCCCGAAGAGACGAAGCCCGAATCTCCTGTGTTCGATTTCACCGGAGAGAACGAGCCGAAGCCCGAGTCTCCTGTGTTTGATTTTACGGACGAAGCCGAAACCCCGGCCGCCGAAGAGCCGAAACCCCAGTCCCCGGTGTTCGATTTCACCGGAGAAGACGAGACTCCTGCTCCCGAAGAGCTGAAACCCCAGTCTCCGGTGTTCGATTTCACCGGAGAAGACGAGACTCCTGCTCCCGAAGAGCCGAAACCCCAGTCCCCGGTGTTCGATTTCACCGGAGAAGACGAGGCCCCGGCCCCCGAAGCCCCCAAGCCCGAGGAACCGAAACCCGAAGCGCCTGCAGCGCCGCAGCCCGGTCAATTCCCCGGACAGTTCCCCGGACAGTTCCCCGGTCAGCAGAATCCGTGGGGCTACAACCCGTGGATGCAGCAGGGACAGTTCCCCGGACAGCAGCCCGACCCGCAGAACCCGCAGAATCCGTGGGGCTACAACCCGTGGATGCAGCAGCAGGGACAGTTCCCCGGACAGCAGCCCGGTCAGCAGAATCCGTGGGGGTACAACCCGTGGATGCAGCAGGGACAGTTCCCCGGACAGTTCCCCGGACAGCAGCCCGGTCAGTTCCCTGGACAGCCTGCTCAACCTGCTCAGCCCGCTCAGCCCGCTCAGCCGGCCGCTCCCGCAGCAGCTCCGGCTCCTGCCGTCTCGGTTCCCGAAGCACCCGCTCCCGAAGCGCCCGCAGAACCTGCCGTGCCTTCCAATGAGCCGATCCCGGAGGCACAGCCCGCTGTCCCCTCCAACTCCCCCATTCCCGACAACACCCCCATCCCCGACGCTTCCGGCGATTCCGCCGACGATTCCTCTTCCTCCTCCACTTACAAGGCGCAGGTTCCGGAAGGGGCTATGGTGTTTACAAATAATGATGCCGCCAAACAGCCCGGTGCCCACGTTTCTGTCCCCGAAGGGTATCAGGTGATCGCAGATTGTGCCTTCTCCGGCAATCAGAACGTAGAATCCGTCGAACTGCCCAGCACCCTGATCAAGATCGGTGAACGGGCGTTTGAAAAGTGCGAACGGCTGATCACCGTGAACATGAAGGAAGGTCTGGTAGAGATTGGCCGGGGCGCCTTCTCCGGCTGCAGAAGCCTTGCCAAACTGACTCTTCCGAGCACGATCAAAGCCATTCGCCAGAGCACCTTCAGCGGCTGCGAAAGATTGACGGAGTTTGTGCTCCCGCCGAATGTGCAGCACCTTGGCAAGCACGCCTTCCTCAACTGCGAATCGCTCAAGGAAATGGTCATTCCCGAGGGCGTGGACGAACTTCCCGAGAACGTTTTCTCCGGATGCAGAGGGTTGGTGAAGGTCGTTGTACCGGAGACTGTGCTGAATATCCGCAAGAATGCTTTCAGCTGGTGTGAATCCCTGACCACCGTGAATATTCCCGAAGCTGTGACAGTGATCGGCGCCGGCGCCTTTACCGGCTGCGATTCCCTGACCAGTGTGAATATTCCCACCCAGCTCGAAGTGATCGAATATGGCGCCTTCAGCAAGTGCAGCAAGCTCAAGAGTCTGGTTCTTCCCGACACCATCACCAGCATTGAAGAAAATGCCTTCAACGGTTCCAACCGTACATTGGTGGTTCGCTGTTCCAAAGAAAACTCTTACATCCGGCATTACTGCAGGATGAACCGAGTCAAATGCAAGGACCTCGAAGGCTGACAATGATTCCATCAAGCGGCAGGAAACGGATTCCTGCCGCTTGTGTATTCAGGAGATGAGATTATGAAGTATTTTTCCGACCAGCAGATCAGCGAATTGCGGGAGCGGATCCGGACCATGTACAGCGGCCCGGATGCGGCGCTGTATCAGGCCTATCTGACGAGGATCGAAGAGCTGAACCGACGGTACGATGAGGTCGGCGACTGCCGGGAAGAACTGCTCTCCGCCATCGCTGCTCTCGGCGCAGCGGCAGACGCTTACCCGCACCGTGGAAAAGCCGATGTCAACGACGAGGACAACGATGCGTATGAATACGAAAACTATGACTTCCGCCCCCCGACCGATTGATGCTCCCCGGTCGGTTCGCCCCGAAAAAAACAACTGTCAGGAGGCTCTCACAAAAGAGGGCCTCTTTTTTTGCGCCGCCGAGGGCGGCTAACGGAAGACTGAACATGAATAATGGGTTTGTTTGAGGCTGTTCTTCTGTCGTTACGCTGTTGAAAGACTGGCAGTTTGGCGCTTTCTATTCATCAGGTGTAAGTCCCGAACGGGGGGGCTGGGGGCACTCCCCCAGACCCGGGTCCAGCGTCACGCTGGCTGGGGGATGATTGACTTTTGGGGGGAAATAGTGTATAATCTTGTTGAAAATCACGAAAGATCGCAGGCTGCTTGTGTATCAATTGGCGAAGCGGTCCAGTTTTAGGAGGAATCTCACCATGAAGCTCAACGGTTCGGAAATCATCGCCGAATGTCTATTGGAACAGGGAGTGGATACCGTTTTCGGCTATCCCGGCGGTGCAGTGCTGAATATCTACGATGCCCTGTATAAGTACAGCGATAAGATCAACCATATCCTCTCCGCTCACGAACAGGGGGCGGCTCATGCGGCTGACGGCTATGCCCGCACCACCGGAAAATGCGGCGT
The DNA here is from genome assembly GCA_902772855.1 of uncultured Ruminococcus sp. Lineage (GTDB taxonomy): Bacteria > Bacillota > Clostridia > Oscillospirales > Acutalibacteraceae > UBA1213. The sequence goes on along the minus strand of CACYCG010000230.1, from coordinate 4,284 downwards.
GGTCATCGCTACTTCCGGCCCCGGCGCCACCAACCTCGTCACGGGAATTGCCACCGCTTATATGGATTCGATTCCGCTGGTGGCTATCACCGGAAACGTCTCCAACGACCTGCTCGCCCGGGACAGTTTTCAGGAAGTGGACATCTGCGGCATTACCATGCCCGTTACCAAACATAACTTTATTGTCAAAAACGTGGAAGATTTAGCGAACGTCATCCGCAAAGCCTTCCGGATCGCCATGACCGGAAGAAAAGGGCCGGTGCTGATCGACATTCCGAAAGATGTGACCGCAGCGGTGTGTGAGTATACGCCCGCCGCGCCCGCTGCTGTGAATAATCCGCTGCTTTCCGACAAGCACGATTTTGAGCGGGCAGCCGCTTTGATGGCGGCCGCTAAACGCCCGATGATCTACATGGGCGGCGGCGTGGTCAGCGCCGATGCCGAGAGGGAACTGCTGAGTCTGGCGGAAAAATACGATTGTCCGGTGGCTTCCTCTGTGATGGGGCTGGGCGGGTTTCCGGCTTCGCACCGGCTGTATATGGGCACCATCGGTATGCACGGCGGCTACGAGACCGCCAAGGCGACCGATTCCTGCGACCTGATCCTGACCGTGGGCGCCCGCTTCTCCGACCGGGTGGCCGGGGACCGGAAAAAGTTCGGCAAAGACGCCACCATTATCCAGTTGGATATTGACAAGGCGGAGATCAATAAAAACGTGCATATTGACGCCTGCCTCTTAGGGGATCTGAAAGATACCCTTTCCGCTCTGACGGAAGAAGTGGACGAAACGAGCCATGCCGATTGGGTGGAACAGGTGACCGCATGGGGCAAGATGGTTCAGGTGGCTCAAACTCCCGATTCGGAGGAATATGCCCATCCCTACCACATTATCGAGGCGGTGCAGGCACTGGCGGATCAGGGCGATATTATCGTGACCGATGTCGGGCAGCATCAGATGTGGGTCTCTCAGAAATACGCTTTTGAAAAGCCCCGCACCTGGTGTACCTCCGGCGGACTCGGCACAATGGGCTACGGCCTGGGCGCTGCGGTGGGCGCAGCCGTGGCCAACCCGGACAAGCGGGTGATCCTCTTCACCGGTGACGGCAGCTTCCATATGAATCTCAATGAACTGGCCACCGTTTGCTCCTACCATCTTCCGATCACGGTGGTGGTCATGAACAATCAGGTGCTCGGCATGGTCCGGCAGTGGCAGAAGCTGTTTTACGGCCGCCGCTTTTCCCAGACCGACCCCCACCGGGCAACGGATTTTGTGGCCGTGGCACAGGGCTTCGGCGTGAAGGGGCTGCGGATTCATCATGACGGAGAAGTGGAAACCGTTTTGAAGCAGGCCTTTGCCGACCGGGATCCGGTGGTGATCGACTGCCGCATTTCCCCCGATGAAAACGTACTGCCGATGATCCCTCCGGGAAAAACGGCTGATGATATGATCACAGAAATGGAGTGAGTGAAATGAACAATAAGCAGATCATTGGTTTATTGGTGCATAATCATCCGGGAGTGCTGCTGCGGGTGACCGGGCTGATCTCCCGCAGAGGCTTCAATATTGACAGCCTGACCGTCAGCCCTGCCGGATTGGAGGGCTATTCCCGCATGACGATGCGGATCAACGGGGACGATGACCAGGTGGAGCAGTTTATCAGCCAGATGATGAAGATCGTGGACGTTAAAAAGGCGGAAGTGCTGCCGGAGCAGGCGTCGGTTGCTTCGGAGCTGATTTTAATCAAGATCCGCAACGAAGCGCAGGATCAGAATGATATTTTAGCGGTCACCGCAAAATATCATGCGTCGCTGGTGAATCTGGGAGAGCATTCCATGACATTTCGTGCCAGCGGCACCCCGGAGGAAATCGATGCGCTGGTGACAGAAGTGCAGAAATGGGGCATTTTAGAAATGGCCCGCACCGGCATCGCCGCCCTCGAAATCGGCGACAACTGCCTTTCCGAGTGAAACCCCAGCGACGGCGGCGTGACGCACTGAGCGGAAGTGCCCTTGGGGTGCGACGAAGCAGGCGCAAAAAGTTTCCCCGACCTTTTTTCAAAGGCCGGGGTTTTTTTGTGGCTGTCTGGGGGTGTCAGGGAGTGGATTTGCGGTAAGTGTCGATGATCTGGGAGCGGAACTGCTCAAAGGACATGTTTTCTTCGTCGCCGCCGTTGGCGTTGCCGCTGAGACTGAAGCGGAAGTCCTGCTCCTGATTGACAAAGCGGGTGTAGGGGGTAATGATGTCGTTGTAATTGCTCATCGCCGTGCTGTACAGGCGGTTGAAATCCTGGCTGTTGGTGAACATTTTGGAAGAAGCGATGCGGTTGAGGGCGTTTTTATACAAACCATCCCGAATGTAGAGCAGTCCGCTCAAAGCGGCGTGGGTAACGGTTTTGGAAATGAGGGGGTTTTCCTGAGAACCGGCGGTGGCGGCATAGCTGGAATAGGGGTTGCGGGTGGCGCAGTTTTTATTCAGGCCATAGGTAATGCCGAGGGTGCGGTCGTTGTCGTAGACAATAAAGATGGCCTTGCCGGTATCCTTGCGGAAATAGAGGTAGTGGTTGTTGTAATTATTTCGGATATCGTCCGGGTCGCCCGCAAAATACATAGCGGCCATGAACTTGGCGTAATACTCCACGTCGAGCACCTTTTCCAAATCGGCTTTCGTCAGGTTGGAACGATTGATGACCGACAAGAAGTTTTTCAGCGATTCATGCTTGGAGGTCTTTTTGTTGGTTTTCAGGTTGAAGTTGTATTTCTTCCCCGCCTCGTTGTCCTGCACGCCGTAGGAATTGGAGGTTTTGTAGGTAGCGCCGCTCCAGCGGCCGGTGTGCCGTCCGGAGTTGTCGCAGTCGGACCACATGGTTTTATACAGATCGCCGCCGATGGCCGCTTCCGGCAGGCGCTTGCGCAGGAAGGTGGTGTCGATGGGTTCATAGATCTTGACCAGCCCGTAGTTGTTGCCGTTGAGCTTCAACTGGGAAAGCCCGATCTTCTGCACGAGCAGCCCTTCCGATTCAAAGATCTTAGTGGCGTAGATCTCCCGGATGTTGGTTTCATCGTAGCAGATGTTCCATTTGATGTCCAGTTCGTTCAGCGTGGCGAACTTGCGCTTTTTGCGGGCTTCTCTGGCCTTGGAATCGGTCCATTTCTTCGCGGCGGTGCCGTAATCGTCTTTGTCGTCAAAGGCTTCGTCAAAGCTGAGCTTGAAGCTGCAGATGTTGGGCTTTCCGCCGGTGGTCAGCGGTTCCATCGACACGTTGCCCTTGAGCCGGATGCCGACTTCTGGAACGGTGTAGGGTTTGCCATCGACCCGGAAGGTAACGGTGGCCATGCGGTAGATGGAGGATTTGGTGTTGCTGTCCCGCCCGGTAAAGCGTTCGTAATCCTTTTGCAGCAGGTTCATTTGCTCGGTGGTCATGGAAATCTCCACCGACACCTTGTTGGAAAGGTCAAAGAGCTGATTGTACAGCGCCATCCCGCCGATGTCGTAATCATCGGTCACGGGGGTAACGGGCGTGCTGGGGGTTGACGTTTCCGGTGTGGAGCTTTCGGGCTTGGAAGCTTCCGGTTTGCTGGTGGTCGGAGTGGAGGTTTCCGGCTTGCTGGCAGTCGGAGTGGAAGTTTCCGGCTTGCTGGTGGACGGAACGGAGCTGTCCGGCTTTGCGCTGTCCGGCTTGGAAGAAGCGTCCGACCGGGCAGAAGATTCCGGAGTGGACGACGCCGGAGAAGAGGACGTGGGAGATGAAGCGGCAGAGGCCTTGGAAGAAGTATCGGAAGAGGCTGCGGAGGCTTCCGGCGCATCGGAGGAGGAAGCGGTTTCCTCCGGCGTTTCCGACAACGCAGAGGAAGCGGTGCTGTCTTCACCGGAGGTTTCCTGTGAGACGGCGGAAGAAGAGGCTGTGGAAGAGGTGGTGCCGGGTTGTGAAGTGCCGGAGCCGGAAGAACAGGCCGCCAAACTGCCCGCCGCTATGCAGCAGGTCAGCAGCAGTGCCAGAGTACGGTTGGATTTCATGCATAGACCGCCTTTCTTTTTGACATTTTTCTCTATTATAATGTCTTCGGCGGATTCTGTCAAGAATGGAAACCAGCGTGACGCTGGACCCGGGTCTGGGGGAGTGCCCCCAGACCCCCCGTTCGGGACTTACAGCAGCGTGACGCTGCACCCATATCCGGGGGATTCTCCCCCGGACCCCCTTCCGGGGCTTGAACCTAAAGAAAACGCTAAAAGTCTTGCAAACCAGCGTGACGCTGGACCCGGGATTGTCAGCCGTTTTCTTCTGT
>CACYCG010000229.1 GCA_902772855.1 uncultured Ruminococcus sp. | reverse complement strand
CGCTCTGCGGAGCGCGACCAGAGGCTTTGCCTCTGGACTCCACCAGCCTTTGAAAAGGCTGGACCGAAACTTTGCTTTCCTTTGCAAGACTTTTAACAGAAGAAGACGGCTGACAATCCCGGGGTCCAGCGCCGCCGCTGGTTTGCAAGACTTTTAGCGTTTCCGTTTACTGTAAGCCCCGGAAGGGGGGTCCGGGGGCACTCCCCCGGCTACGGGGTCCAGCGCCGCCGCTGGCCCCCGGATATGGGTGCAGCGTCACGCTGCCGCTGGCTGGCGGGTTGAAAAAAGGAAAGGGGTGTGGTAGAATAGGGGTATCAAAAAAAACCGAACTACTTCGGAGATTGGTGGATGGAAATGGCTGTAAAAAGAGTATTTGTGGAAAAGCGTCCCGGATTTGATGTAGAAGCCGCAAACTTAGCCGCAGACCTGAGAAAAAGTCTGGGCCTTTCGGCGGTAGAAGGCGTTCGCATCATCAACCGCTATGACATCAGCGGAATCGAAGGGGAAGATTTTGAAAAGGCAAAAACAACGATCCTCAGCGAAACCAATGCAGACGTCGTGTATGAGGAGGTCCTGCCGGAAGATCCGGCGTATCACCTGATAGCGATGGAATATCTGCCGGGGCAGTATGACCAGAGAGCGGATTCCGCCGCCCAGTGTGTGCAGCTTCTGACGCAAAAAGAACGCCCCCAGGTCGTTTCCGCAAAAATCGTCGGCATCAAGGGCGCTGTGACCGATGAAGAGATCGAAAAGATCCGGCACTATCTGATCAATCCCGTGGAATCCCGCAGCGCTTCTATGGAAAAGCCGGAAACGCTTGACATGAAAGCCGACGTTCCCGCCGATGTGGCCGTGGTGAGCGGGTTTACCGCATGGGACGATGAGCAGATGGAGCAGTATTTTGCCTCTATGGGCTTTGCGATGACGCTTTCCGACCTCAAGTTCTGCCGGGATTATTTCCGGGACGAGGAACACCGGGATCCTACCGTAACGGAGCTGCGGGTGATCGACACCTACTGGTCCGACCACTGCCGCCACACCACCTTCCTGACCCGTCTGGAGGAGATCGAGATTGAGCAGGGCGCTTTGTCCCGCACGCTGGAAGAAGCGCTGGCCCTCTATTATGAAAGCCGGGACGAAGTGTACGGGAAAGACAGCGGCCGGGATGTATCCCTGATGGATATGGCGCTCATGGGCATGAAGCTGCTGAAAAAGCGGGGCATGATCCCCGATCTGGACCAAAGCGATGAAATCAACGCCTGCTCCATTGAGGTGCCGGTGACCATCAACGGAAAAACGGAACCGTGGCTGGTGCAGTTCAAAAACGAGACCCACAACCACCCCACCGAGATCGAGCCCTTCGGCGGCGCTGCCACCTGTCTGGGCGGCGCCATCCGGGACCCGCTTTCCGGAAGAGCCTATGTCTATCAGGCCATGCGTGTGACCGGCTCCGGCGACCCCACCATTCCCTTCTCCCGGACCATTCCCGGCAAGCTCCCCACCCGCAAGATCACGACCGGCGCCGCACAGGGCTACAGCTCCTACGGAAACCAGATCGGCCTGGCTACCGGTCAGGTCACGGAATTGTATGACCCCGGCTATGCGGCCAAGCGTCTGGAGATCGGCGCCGTGGTCGGTGCCAGCCCCAAAGAAAACGTACGCAGAGGCGTGCCTTCTCCGGAAGACGTCATTGTGCTGCTCGGCGGACGCACCGGGCGGGACGGCTGCGGCGGCGCTACCGGCTCCTCCAAAGCCCACACCACCGATTCCATCGAAACCTGCGGCGCCGAAGTGCAAAAGGGCAACCCGCCCACCGAGCGCAAGATCCAGCGGCTGTTCCGCAGCAAAACCGTTTCCACCATGATCAAGCGCTGCAACGATTTCGGCGCCGGCGGCGTGTGCGTGGCCATCGGCGAATTAGCGGACGGACTCACCGTTAATCTTGATAAGGTCACGAAAAAATACGAGGGGCTTGACGGAACGGAACTGGCGATTTCCGAATCGCAGGAAAGAATGGCCGTTGTGCTCGAAGCGGGCGACGTGGAAGCCTTTATCCGGGAAGCCGATAAAGAAAACCTTGAAGCTACCCCCGTGGCCATTGTGACCGAGATCCCGAGGCTGACTATGGTCTGGAGAGGCAAGGTCATCGTGGATCTGAGCCGTGCCTTCCTGAACACCAACGGCGTCACTCAGCGGGCGAAAGCGCTGATCGCTGCGCCCGACCCGGAGAAAAACTACCGCACCCATGCCCCCGCCTCTCTGACGGGCAAGGCAGCAGCCGACGCTTTCCGGGAAAATCTCCGGCGGCTGGAGGTTTGTTCGCAGCGGGGCCTGTGCGAGCGGTTTGATGCCAGCATTGGCGCCGCCACCGTGCTGATGCCCTTCGGCGGCAAAACACAGCTCACCCCGGAGCAGGCGATGGCCGCCAAGGTGCCGGTGCTCGAAGGCGAAACCGACGACGCCACCGCTATGGCCTACGGCTATATCCCCGGAATTGCCAAATGGAGCCCCTTCCACGGAGCCGCCTATGCGGTGGTGGAATCCCTCTCCAAGCTGCTTTCGATCGGCGCCGACCCGATGAAAGCAAGGCTGACCTTCCAGGAATATTTCGAGCGGCTGCATGAAGTGCCTTCCCGCTGGGGCAAGCCCGCCGCCGCCCTGCTCGGCGCCCTGACCGCACAGATCCGGCTGGGCCTTCCTTCCATCGGCGGCAAAGACAGTATGTCCGGCTCTTTTGAAGACCTCGACGTCCCGCCCACGCTGGTCAGCTTTGCCCTGACCATGACCAAGGCGTCCCAGACCGTTTCCGCCGCCTTCAAACAGGCAGGCTCACGGGTGGTTTATGTGCCGGTGCCGGAAGACAAAACCTCCCTGCTGCCGGATTGGGAAGCCCTGAAAACCATGTATCAGCAGCTTTTCCCGCTTCTGCAAAGCGGGGCGGTCCGGGCCGCTTCTGTGGTGCAGGAAGGCGGCGCTGCGGCGGCTGTCGCTAAAATGTGCTTTGGCAACCTGATCGGATTCCGCTTTGCCAAAGAACTGACCGCCGATGAATTGTTCGCTCCCCTGTCCGGCTCCCTGATCCTCGAACTCAGCGAAGAAGCCGTCATGCCGGAAAGCGTTCTGTTCTATGAACTGGGCGTAACCACGGAGGAACCCTCCATCGCCGTAAACGGCGCTGCGCTGTCTCTTTGCGGTCTTATCGAAGCGTGGGGCGGCACCCTCGAAGGGGTTTTCCCCACCAAAGCCTCCTGCCCCGCCGTCAGCCGGGAGATTCCCCTCTTCACCGAGCGGTACACCGGCAGCCCGGTCATTAAAACAGCAAAACCCACCGTCTTTATTCCGGTCTTCCCCGGCACCAACTGCGAAGTGGACACCGCCCGGGCCTTTGCCAAGGCAGGGGCCAACCCCGAACTGCTGATCGTCCGCAACCTCACTCCGGCGGCCATTGAAGAAACCATTGAAGCGATGGTGCAGCAGATTCGGAAGGCGCAGATGATCATGCTTCCCGGCGGGTTCTCCGGCGGCGACGAACCGGACGGCTCCGGAAAGTTCATCGCCACCACCTTCCGCAATCCCCGCATTTCCGAGGCGGTCAATGAACTGCTCAAGCAGCGGGACGGCCTGATGCTGGGCATCTGCAACGGGTTCCAGGCGCTGATCAAGCTCGGACTGGTGCCTTACGGCGAGATCCGGGAGCTGACCGAAAACGACCCCACCCTCACCTACAACACCATCGGACGGCATATCTCCCACATGGCCTACACCCGCATTACCTCTGTCAAATCGCCGTGGATGTCCGGTGTGCAGGCGGGCGATATCTTTGCGGTGCCGATCTCCCACGGAGAAGGACGGTTTGTGGCCAACGATGCGGTGCTTGACCAGCTCATTCAGAACGGCCAGGTGGCCACCCAGTATGTCGACCTGCAGGGAACCCCCTCCGGCGACACCGCCTTCAACCTCAACGGTTCGGTCTGCGCTATCGAAGGCATTACCAGCCCGGACGGAAGAGTCCTTGGAAAAATGGGCCATTCCGAACGCAAGGGCGACCACCTCTATCAAAATACCCCCTTTGCCAAAGATCAGAAGCTCTTTGAAAGCGGCGTGAAATACTTCGCCTGATCCCCCCAAAAGCAGCGTCCCCGCCGGCCGGTGAAAACCGACTGGCGGGGAGCTTTTTTTGCGGCAGAAGCTTTATTCGTTCAAAAGGAAAACAGCCAGATTCAGGTAGGAAGCAAACAGGGTCCAGGCGGCATAGGGGATCTGCAGCAGTCCGGCCGCAGGATTTTTCCGATAAAACCGAACCGCCATCAGAATGACCAGAATAGCCAGCGCCACGATCCAGAAGAAAGAAAACAGCCGCCATTTCAGCACAAAAAAGAAAATCGGCCACAGCAGGTTGACCGCCAACTGCACATAATACACCGACATCGTTCCGGCATCATGCAGGCGGCGTTCCTTCAGGATCCCGTAGGAAACCCCCATGAGCACATACAGGATGCTCCAGACGATCGGAAACAGGATGGCTGGCGGCGCCAGCGCCGGTTTTTGCACCATGTCATAATCCATTGACCCCGAAATGATCCACCCCACCAAAGCGCCCAGCGCCACGGGGATCAGAATGGAAACGGCATACGGCTTGATCGTTTTCCAGGAAATCGTTGCAGACATCTTCAGGCCTCCCCATTGTTTTTCTCCATTAGCATATGCGCCTGAGAAGCATTTTATTCCTCCAAAAAAACACCTCTTGCCGGAAAGACAAGAGGTGTTGGAAGATCATAGCGATTACGACATTAGCTGTTCTTTTTGGAAACAGCCATTGTGATCGCTTTGCGGATGAGGTCCACGGGGATCATGGTGGCACCCATGAGGATGACCAGGATCCAGCCCTGCCAGCCGAACGGCGTGCAGCTAAACATGGCACTAAGCCACTGGAAGGGGTTGAACCCGTCGCCCACCGGAATAGTCAGCGGGATCAGCGCCGCATTGACGATGGCCGCCTGCACGAGAGCGATGGTGATCAGAACTTTGATAAAGTTCGGGTTTTCCTTCAGGCGCTTGAAAATGCCGAAGCCTTCGTCACGGACGTTGAATCCGTTAAAGAGAGCGCACATAATAAAGAGGACAAAATACCCGGTGATATGCTGTTCCGACTGCACCACGGAAGACAGGAAGCCGGTGGAAGCCGCTGAGCCGAAGAGGGAAGCGATGGGGGGCAGCATGAAATACAGGGCGCTGAGCACGACGGCCCACGTCGCCATAATGCCGATCTGCACCGCCATTTTCCTGCTGATAATGCTTTCGTCTCTTCTGCGGGGTTTTTCGTGCATATACTTGGGAAGGGCCGGCTCGTTGCCGAGCATGATGGCGCCCAAGCTGTCCATGACGAGGTTGACAAAGAGCAGGTGGGTTACTTTCAGCGGTTCTTCCACGCCCACAAACGGCGCCAGCGCACTGACGACCACCGCCGCCACGTTGATCACGAGCTGGAAGGTGCAGAACTTCAGAATGTTATGATAGATCGTCCGGCCGTACCAGATAGCGTCTTTGATGGAGCGGAAGTTGTCGTCGAGAATAACGATCTTTCCGGCTTCCTTGGCCGCCTCGGTGCCGCTGCCCATCGCAAAGCCGACATCGGCTTTTTTCAGGGCGGGGGAATCGTTCACGCCGTCGCCGGTCATACCGACAACGAGATTCATCTCCTGACTCAGCCGCACCATTCTGGATTTATCGGTCGGCAGCGCCCGGGCGATGACACGAATATCCCGCAGGATCTTTTTCACTTCGTCATCGGACATTTCATTGAGCATGGCGGAGGTGAGCACCCGGTCGGTGTCCTTGCGGATAAGCCCCGCGTCTTTTGCGATCGCCACAGCGGTTTCCACACGGTCGCCGGTAATCATGACGACCTGAATGCCGGCATCCTGCACTTCTGCAATAGCGGTTTTGGCTTCGGGACGAACGTCGTCACGAATACCGACCAGCCCGATCAGGACGACGTCATCATTGATCTCATTCTCCACCATCGGCTTTTCGGAATAGCCGAAGGAAAGCACACGCATCGCCTTGTTGGAAAGCTCGTCGATCTTCGCATTGACCGCAGCCATATCCAGTTCTTTGATCGTGCCGTCTGCCGCCACAAATCTCTTGGCCTTTGCCAGCAGGCGCTCCGGAGCGCCCTTGTAGAACGTGCGCCCGAGAGATTCAATGCGGGCCTGGCTGAATTTGTTGGTAGAGTTAAAGCCCTGCGCCGCCGTCACACGATGCTCGGTATCGGCTTCGAGCTTGCGGAACACGTCCACGCCGATGAACTTCATCAGCGCCCGGTCGGTAATATTGCCGCCGATCACTTCGCCGTCGGTGCCGAACTGGGACTGGGTGTTTTTGCCGATCGCATAATACAGGCTTTCGGACACCTGCTTGTGTCCGGCAATCTGATCGAACGGAATGGTTTTTCCGTCCGCTGTGAAGAACTCCACCACTTCGAGAACGCCCTTGGTGATGGTGCCGGTTTTATCGCTGAAAAGGATATTGACGGAACCGGCGGTTTCGATACCTTCCGCCTTCCGCACCAGCACGTTGTGGTCAAGCATTTTGCTGGTGTTCTGCATCAGCACCAGAGAGATCATCAGCGGCAGGCCCTCCGGCACAGCGCATACGATGATAACGACCGCCAGCGAAACGGCTTCGATAAACTTCTGGATGATATAGGAAAGGTCCTGTCCAAAGAATACCTGCGGACCAACTCCCTGGCTCACACCCTCCACCATAACCGGCGCCAGGAAAATAAAGTAGGCAATATACAGCAGGGTAATGGCGGTGGCGCCGATATAGCCGAAGGTGGAGATCTGCTTAGCCAGTTTAGCCAGCTTGACCTTCAGCGGGGAATCCGGCTCGTCCTCCTGCATTTCTTCCGCCATGCGGCCCATCATGGTTTTCAGGCCGACCTTGCGGACATCGAGAACGCCTTCTCCGTCAAACACCACAGCCCCCCGGAACAGGGAATGGGCGTCCACGAAGGTGTCGCCGGTGATCTCATCGGCCAGCTGGAAATCCTCGGAGGCCTCGGTTTTCTTGCATTCCTCGGCTTCGCCGTTAAGGGCGGAATTGTCCACCCGCATCGCCCCGGAAATGAGGATGCCGTCTGCGGGGATCTTGTCGCCGGACTGCAGCAGCACCTTATCGCCGACAACAACGTCATCAACGTCGATGACCACTACTTCTCCGTTGCGGTAAACCTTGCACTGGTCCTTTTTGGTGCTTTCTTTCAGCTCCCGGTATTTGGTGTCGGAAGCCACGCCGGTTTTGGCGGAAACCGTAGCAACCACAAGGATGGCCACGATCGTGCCGAGCGGCTCATAAATCTTTACGCCGGTTTTGTACAAACCGGTGGCATCCACGATAAACATGGTGATCATAATGGCAGCGATCACCAAAAGGATCTTGATCATCGGGTCCCCGAACGTTTCGAGAAACTCTGCCCAGAAGGTGGTGGGTTCCGAATCCGGAATGGCATTGGAGCCATGTTTCTGGCGGGATTCCTCCACCTGGGCGTCGGTCAATCCTTTGAATTTCATTCGCATTCGTCCTTTCTTTTCAAAATGCGGAAAGTTCAGGCGCAGATTGCTCCGCACCTGAACCTGCCCGCAGCATTCTCCGGGAAGACCCCGGCCTTACTGATACCGCTGTGCAATTTCCTGAATGCTGTTATCGGTCGTGGCCTGTCCGATGGCGCTGAACTTCCACTCCCCGTTATAGCGATAGATCTCGCCGAAGATCATGGCGGTCTGACCGGTGTAATTATCATTCAGATCATACCGGCACAGTTCCGCCTGCGTGGTACCGTCCATAATGCGGATATAGGCATTCTGGATCATTCCGAAATGCTGCTTGCGGATACGGGCTTGGAAAATGCTGACCACAAACACCACCCGGTCATATTCCTGCGGAAGCATGGACAGATCCACCCAGATCTGCTCGTCATCTCCGTCCCCGCCGCCAGTGAGGTTGTCGCCCATGTGGGAAACGGCGCCGGAAAAATGCTTCAGGTTGCCGAAATACACCATATCTTCCTTTTGTGTCAGATGGCTGTCTTTCAGCAAAAACACCGCCGCATCACAGTCAATATCCTCTATATCTCTTCTTGAGCCGAAAAAGCCTTTTTTCTGCTGCACCTCATCCCATCCGAGTCCGACCACAACGGATGATAATCCGCCGCCGCCGGTCCCTTTGGACAGGCTGACCTTCTGACCTTTCTGCAGACTTACGGACATAGCCGCCAATCTCCTTTCACTTGTGCCCGACTACCCATTTCAGCCCCCATTTGAAGGCCTCATCCATCTTGCGGTGGCCCGGGAAGAACTGCACGATTTTTTCCACGCTGAAGGTTTCATCGTTCTGATTCTCGAACAAAACCAGCGCACACATTTTTTCCTCGGTGTTGAACGTATCCATCTTTACGATGATCTCCTCAGCGCCCGGATAGCGGATGGAAACAGTGGCATCCGCTTCCTTCCAGTTGGCGATCCCTTCATAGATGAAGGTATACACCAGCACCCGCTTGATCTGAGAGATCTGGTTGCCGTCGATCCGGATGGTCTCCCCCTCCAGCGAAGCACCGGTGCGGTCGTCCCCGTCCAGAAAGATGTACGGTTCCCGCTTAAGCGAGCCGAAGGTATCCCCCAGCGCCTGCACCGTACCCTTGCGGCCGTTTTTCAATTCATACAGACAGCCTAAATCGAGGTCGATCCCTTCCCCGCCGCCGAAGAGCTTTTTGAAAAAGCCCTGTGCCTGCGGCTTCTGGTTCCATCTGAGGTTGATGACGATCTCCCCGAGAGAGGAGGAGGTTTTTTTAAGACTGACTTTCTGGCCTTTGCTCAAACTGATTGCCACAAAATCACCTCATTATCAACCGGCGTTAATGCCGAAGTTGCCGCACAGAGCCGCCAGACCGCCCTGGAAGCCGTTGCCGATGGCATTGAACTTCCATTCGCCGTTGTTT
>CACYCG010000228.1 GCA_902772855.1 uncultured Ruminococcus sp. | reverse complement strand
CTCTGGACTCTGCCACCCTTTGAAAAGGCTGGACCGAAACTTTGCCCTCCTTTGCAAGACTTTTAGCGTTTTCATTGACTGTAAGTCCCGAACGGGGGGTCCGGGGGCTCTCCCCCGGCTATGGGTCCAGCGTCACGCTGGCCGCTGGCGGCGGTATTGATTTTTTGGTGTTAGAAGTCTATAATAGGGGTAGAAAACAGAAATCGAAGGGTACACATTGTTCCCGGAGAAAGGGAAAAGGATAGGAAGGAAAACAATGACAGTAAAGGATCTGAAACCCGGACAAACGGCGGTGATCACGGCTGTAGGCGGGGAAGGGAGTCTTCGGCAGCATTTTCTGGACATGGGCGTGCTGCCCGATGCGGAAGTGACGTTTGTCAAATTGGCCCCGATGGGCGACCCCATGCAGCTCAGGATACACGGATATGAACTGACGCTGCGGCTTTCCGATGCGGAAAAAATCGAAGTGCGGCTTCTTCCGGAGAAAACAGCACACAAGCACGCCGCTTTGCAGCGGACGCACAGCGGCCATCACCCCGGTTTTGGCGAGGAAGGCATCTTTCACCCCAAGGGCAGCGGAGACCCGCTGCCGGAGGATACGCTGCTCACCTTTGCTCTGGTGGGGAACCAGAACAGCGGCAAAACCACCCTGTTCAATCAACTGACAGGCTCCAATCAGCACGTCGGCAATTTCCCGGGCGTGACCGTGGACCGCAAGGACGGGGCCATCCGGGGACAGAAAAACACCCTTGTCACCGACCTGCCAGGCATTTATTCCATGTCGCCGTACAGCAGCGAGGAAATCGTTTCCCGCAACTTTGTGCTGGAAGAACACCCCCGGGCCATCATCAATATTGTAGACGCAACGAACGTGGAGCGGAATCTGTATCTGACCATGCAGCTGCTGGAAATGGATATTCCCATGGTGGTGGCGCTTAATATTATGGACGAACTCACCGCCAACGGCGGCTCGGTGGATATCAACCTGCTGGAAGAACTGCTTGGAGTGCCGGTGGTGCCCATTTCGGCGGCCAAAAACGAAGGTGTGGACGAACTCATCCGCCATGCTGTCCATGTGGCCCATTATCAGGAAAAACCGCAGCGGCAGGACTTCTGCTCGGCCGATGAAAAAGGAGGCGCCGTGCACCGCTGTCTTCATGCCACCCGCCACCTGATCGAAGCAAAAGCCAAAAAAGCCGGGATTCCGCTGCATTTTGCCGCCAGCAAATTAGTGGAAGGCGATGCGCTGATCATGAAGCGGCTCGGGCTGGACGACGGGGAAAAGAAAATGCTGGAATCCATCATCGGTCAGATGGAGAAGGAGAGGGGACTGGACCGCAGCGCCGCCATAGCGGATATGCGGTTTTCGTATATTCATCGGGTGTGCGCCCAGACGGTCGTCAAACCTTCGGAAAGCCGGGAACATCTGCGCAGCGCTCGCCTGGACCGCCTGCTGACCGGACGATTCACGGCCATCCCTCTGTTCATCCTCATCATGGGGGTCGTTTTCTGGCTGACGTTTGACTTGATCGGAGGCAGCCTCCAGCGGCTGCTGGAAAGCGGCATAGACATCCTCACCGGAATGACCCGGGAGGGAATGGAGGGCGCTGACGTCAACCCCATCCTGACGGGACTGATCACCGACGGGATTTTTGCCGGCATGGGAAGCGTGCTGAGTTTTCTGCCGGTCATCATCACCCTGTTTTTATTCCTCTCCATTTTAGAGGACAGCGGCTACCTGGCCAGAGTGGCGTTTTTTATGGACAAACTCCTGCGAAAGATCGGTCTTTCGGGGAGAAGCATTGTGCCCATGCTCATCGGCTTCGGCTGCACGGTGCCGGCGGTCATGTCCAGCCGCACTCTTCCTAGCGCCCGTGACCGGAAAATGACGATCCTGCTCACCCCCTTTATGAGCTGTTCCGCCAAGCTGCCGATCTATGCCTTTTTCGTGCAGGCGTTTTTTCCGTCGTATGGCTGGCTGATCATCATCGGGCTGTATCTGCTGGGCATTGTGGTGGGCATCCTG
>CACYCG010000227.1 GCA_902772855.1 uncultured Ruminococcus sp. | reverse complement strand
GCGGGTCTCCGGTGGAGACCTCTGCCGAAGGCGCTGGGCGGAAGTGCCCTTGGGGTGCACCGGCCGAACCGGCAGGTGAGACCGGAGACTCTCTTCGGTCGCCTGTGGGGCGAAACACTTTGGACGCAATCCCTCCGCAGGGCGCCCTGGGAAAGAGGACGCCCCCTTCTAACCGGCTGCATCAGGTTCCCGCCGCCCCCGGCGGCCAGAGGCGTTTTCATTCCTATTTTGAAAATTGATTTTCGTGCGCCGGAGGCCGGGGGAAACCCTTCCTCAAACCCTGCACTTTAAGACAGACGATCATTCCGCTTTTTTCCAACAAAATCATTGAATCATTAGCCGATAATCGCAAATACTACTAACACAGGCAAAAAGGGACAAAGGAACGAGGGATAGCTTTCAGCGGATCGCGGAGCTTACCTCCTCCCGGTCCGCTGAGCCTGAATAAACAGTAAGGAGCGATAGTCATGTCCAACAACTCTAATTCTATCAATGTCCCCGAAGCCAGACAGGCCATGGAGCAGTTCAAGATGGAGTGTGCGAGCGAAGTCGGCGTCAACCTTAAGCAGGGTTACAACGGCGATCTTACCTCCCGTCAGGCGGGATCCGTGGGCGGTCAGATGGTCAAAAAAATGATCGAGGCTTACGAGCGTTCTATGTAATAGACAACGCCTGATTGCCTCTCATGCCGGGGATGAAGATCCCCCATCTGCAGAAAACCCCGACAGCAGTGGTTTCTTTTCGCTGCTGTCGGGGTTTTTATCGAGTGAAATGATACCATCCGGAAGAGGGCCCTTCCTATCGCAGCCCATCAAACGGTGGAAAGATTCTCTTTCATATTTCTTATAAAATGGTTATGCTTCCTTTCTGAACGGTTATAATATGTTCGTTGCTCATTTTTCGCAGTTCCCGCATCATGGCGCTGCGGTCGACTGCGATGTATTCCGCCAGCGCTGTCAGAGAAAGCGGCAGTTCAAACGTCTGAGCCTCCTCTTCGATGGCCTGCGCCCGGAAATACGTCATCAGTTTTTTTCGGATGGTCCTCTGCGCCAGAATGTCCGCATGAAGCAGGGAGCGGTTTACCCCGGCCTGCAGGAGCCGGTCCGTTCGGTTTTCTCCGAAATGCGTTTTCAGCTCATTCCATGAAAGAAAATACACGTCGGTCGCTTTTCCGGCCCCGATATAGTATAAGTTTACAGTCGGAAACGGAATCAGCCTCCCTCCGAAAACGTCCCCTTCCCGGTAATAATCCAGGATCACACTGTCACCTTCCGAATTGGTGCTCAGCAAATAGACCAGCCCTTTTTTGACGATGCCAGCCTGTTTTTCCCCTTCCTCCAGCCGGGTGATGACCTCTTCTTTCCGGAAGGATCTCCGCTGGGGCGACAGGCGCCGCTCCAGTTCCTCCTTGTCCCACAGGAACATTCCGTAAAAAACTGCATTTTTATTCAATGGAAACACCTCTATATCATGTGGCTATTTTTTGTACAATACGCTATATATAGTATTTTATCAGAAAAAAGTTGCTTTTGCAACAGCTTTTTTCAAGCGCTTGCGCTACAATAGAAACTACCGCAAAAAACATAATGGAGATGAGTATGATTGAAGGACATGAGAATTATCAAAAGAAATTCTTCGGAAGAACCGTTCAATATTGAGAAGATCATCAATGCCATTCGCAAAGCCAACAACGCCACCGAAGGCAGCCGGATCTCCGAAGAGCAGATCATGGATATTGCCGGTTATGTGGAATACCGCTGTTCCAAGCTCGACCGGGCCGTATCCGTGGAAGAAATTCAGGATATGGTGGAAGATCAGATCATGGCAAAAGGAGCGTTCCAGCTTGCCAAGAACTATGTGCGCTACCGCTACACCCGTTCCCTGATCCGCTCCGCCAACACCACCGACAATAAGATCCTCAGTCTGATCGAATGCAACAACGAGGAAGCCAAGCAGGAAAACTCCAACAAAAACCCCACTGTTAACAGCGTTCAGCGGGACTATATGGCCGGAGAAGTCAGCCGTGACCTGACCCGCCGCATCCTTTTGCCGCAGGATATTGTGGAAGCGCATGAAAAGGGCCTGATCCATTTTCACGATGCCGATTATTTTGCCCAGCATATGCACAACTGTGACCTGGTCAATTTAGAGGATATGCTCCAGAACGGCACTGTTATCAGCGAGACCCTCATCGAAAAGCCCCACAGCTTTTCGACCGCCTGCAATATCGCTACGCAGATCATCGCTCAGGTGGCCAGCAACCAGTACGGCGGGCAGAGCATCAGCCTGACGCATTTAGCGCCGTTTGTGCAGATCTCCCGGGAAAAGATCCGCCGGGAATTTCAGGCGGAACTGGACGAAATGGGCTGTCAGGTGAGCGAAGAAGTAATGGAAAAGATCGTGGAAGAGCGCCTTCGCAAAGAGATCACCAAGGGCGTGCAGACCATTCAGTATCAAGTCGTCACCCTGCTGACCACAAACGGGCAGGCGCCGTTTGTCACGGTATTCATGTATCTCAATGAAGCCAAAAACGAGCGGGAGAAAAAAGATCTGGCCATGATCATCGAGGAAACACTCCGCCAGCGCTACACCGGCGTGAAAAACGAAGCCGGTGTTTGGATCACGCCTGCTTTCCCGAAACTGATCTATGTGCTCGAAGAGGATAATATCCACGAGGGAGACCCCTATTATTACCTCACCGAATTAGCCGCAAAATGCACCGCCAAGCGCATGGTCCCGGATTATATTTCCGAAAAGATCATGCTGCAGAACAAAGTAGACCGCAACGGCGAGGGCCATTGTTACACCTGCATGGGCTGCCGCAGCTTCCTCACGCCGTATCTGGACGAAAACGGTCAGCCGAAATATTACGGCCGTTTCAATCAGGGCGTTGTCACCGTCAATCTGGTCGACATCGGTTTAAGCGCCAACAAGGATCTGGATGCCTTCTGGAAGATCTTCGATGAAAGAATGGACATCTGTCACCGTGCTCTGCGCTGCCGTCATGAAAGACTGAAGGGAACTCTTTCCGATGCTGCTCCCATCCTGTGGCAGTACGGCGCTATTTCCCGTTTGAAAAAAGGCGAAACCATCGATAAGCTCCTCTACGGCGGCTATTCCACGCTGTCGCTGGGCTATGCGGGGCTGTGGGAATGTGTGTACAGCCTGATCGGGAAAAAGCTCACAGAGGACGAAGGCAAAGAGCTGGGCCTTGCCATCATGAAAAAGCTGAACGAATACTGCGCCAAGTGGAAGGCCGAAGAACGGATCGACTACAGTCTGTACGGCACCCCGCTGGAAAGCACTACCTACAAATTTGCCAAATGCCTCCAGAAGCGGTTTGGCATTATCAAGGGCATTACCGACAGGAATTATATCACGAACAGCTATCATGTGCACGTCACCGAGGAAATTGATGCGTTCTCCAAGCTCAAATTGGAGTCGCAGTTCCAGGCCCTTTCTCCGGGCGGCGCTATTTCCTATGTGGAAGTACCGGATATGCAGCAGAACATCCCCGCCGTTATGCAGGTGATCCGCTTCATCTATGACAACATTATGTATGCCGAGCTGAATACCAAGAGCGATTACTGTCAGGTATGTGGGTATAACGGAGAGATCCAGATCGTCAAAGCGCCCAACGGGAAGCTGATCTGGCAGTGTCCCAACTGCGGCAATACCGACCAGAATACGATGAACGTGGCCCGCCGCACCTGCGGCTATATCGGCACCCAGTTCTGGAACCAGGGCCGCACGCAGGAGATTAAGGAAAGAGTGCTTCATCTTTCCTCTTCCACCTTCCAGAAAACCGAAGCATAAAAACCGGGCGGCTCATGCAAATGGGCCGCTCTTTTCAGGAGATGAGAAGATGTATATCGGAGAGATCATCACAGCCGACTGTGCCAATGGGGAAGGGCTGCGGGTGAGCCTGTTTGTTTCGGGCTGCACCAATCATTGTAAGGGCTGTTTTCAGCCGCAGACATGGGATTTTCACTATGGCCGGGAATACACCCCCGAAATCGAAGCGTTTATCCTGCAGGAGCTTTCCAAAAGCTATTATAACGGTCTGACTGTGTTGGGCGGGGAACCGTTTGAACCGTCCAATCAGCGGGGGTTGCTGCCGCTGGTGCGCCGTCTGAAAAAAGAGCTCCCCGATCGTGATCTTTGGTTTTACACCGGGTTTACCTATGACAAAGACCTGATCCCGGGCGGCTGTCGCTATATCGAATGCACGGACGAACTGCTCGATGCCGCTGATATTTTAGTAGACGGCCGTTTTGTGGAAGAAAAGCGCAATCTGATGCTGCGGTTTCGCGGCTCGGAAAACCAGCGCATTATCGACCTCCGGCGCACCCGTGCCGAAGGCAGGGTGATCCTGTCCCCCTTGAATACATAATACTGCAGCCGCCCGTTTTCCAGGGCGGCTGTTTTGCGCTTTATGAAAAATCGTCGGTATCGACAACCCCTTCAAACACATGGCTGGCCGGGCCGTCCATGAGGACCGTACCGTCCGAGCGGTACACGTCTGTCAGCACGCCGCCCCGAAGCTGCACTTCCACCGGGGACTCGATGCCGCAGAAACCGTTTTGGACGCAGGCGGCCACCGCCGCACAGGAGCCGGTCCCGCAGGCCATCGTTTCCCCGGAGCCACGCTCCCAGACCCGCATGCGGATATGGGTGCGGTCGATGAGCTGAATAAACTCCGTATTGACCCGGTCGGGGAAGAGGGGATGGTTTTCAAAAGATGGCCCGATCTTTTCCAGCGGGAGAGCGTCCACGTCCTCCACGAAGGTCACACAATGCGGATTCCCCATCGAAACAGCTGTGCAGTTCCAGATTTTTCCCTGCACTTCGAGGGGCTTAGCGATAAAGGAATCGCCGTCATACAGCATGGGAATATCCTTCGGGGCAAAGCGGGCCAGTCCCATATTGACCGAAGCACTGACAAAGCGCCCGTTTTCTTCGGTGATATGAATGTCTTTGATGCCGCTTTTCGTTTCGATGCGAATATCGTTTCCGGTGATCATGCGGTGGTCGAACAGATACCTGCTCACACAGCGGATCGCATTTCCGCACATACTGCCTTCCGAGCCGTCGGCGTTGAACATTCTCATTTGTGCGTCTGCCACATCAGAGGGGCAGATCAGCACCAGCCCATCCCCGCCGATACCCTTATGTCTGTCCGAAAACAGTTTGCTCAGTTCTCCGGGGCAGGATACCTGCTGCCGGAAGCAGTCGATATATACATAATCATTCCCGGCCCCATGCATTTTTGTAAAAGTCAGTTTCATACTTTTCCTCCTGATCCATCTGGGTAAGATTCTCTTTTTGATAGTATAGCATATTTCACTCCCGCTGCCAATAGTCCATCCTCCTCAAATCCGAAAGAAAACAGACAGATGCAGAAGAATCCGATATTCCTTTTAAGAGGCTGTTTTGTTCCGGAATACTTCGACCCTGAGCAAAACCAGCATACCGAAAATGACGATGGTAACCATGTCAGGCACCGAGAACGCCGCCCATGAGATATCTGGCGGACACTTTTTTTGGAAAAGCGCCGCCCCCTCCTGCCGTTTCCGGAAAGAGGGGGCATTATTATGAGGGGGATCAAGGATCATCTGACAGGGGAGGCTCAGGAAGCCGTTACGGTCACGGTAAAGGTTTTGGAAGCCGTGTGGCCGGCGGAGTCTTTCGCCGTCACCATCACCTGATATACAACGGCGGAAACGGGCTTGAAGGTGTATTCCGTTTCCTCGCTGTAAGAGGAGAGGGTGGTATAGCGGGAAGAGGTCTTTTTCTTGTAGGCTACCTCGTATTCATACTCTCCCGAACCGCCGGTGGCGGAAGCGGCAATCGTCACCGCATCTCCTTTTTTCACGGAGGTGGCAGCGATATTAGAGGTGTTTTTCAGAGGAGCATACACCGTTACGCTGAACGTTTTCGACACTTCGGTCCCGGCGGCATCCTTTGCTTTGACCATGATCTGATACACGCCTGTGCCGGACGGTTTCAGTTCAAAGGCTGTGTCAGAAGAATACTCGGAAAGAGCTGTGTAGCGGGAGGAAGTTTGTTTTTTGTAGAAAACGGCAAATTGTTTTTCTCCCACGCCGCCGGTGGCTCCGGCCTGAATGGAAACCACTTCTCCCTTAGTGATCGTTTCGGCAGAGATAGAAGAGGTATTGGTCAGGGGCGCATTGACCTGAAGTTCAAAGGTTTTCGACACTTCGGTACCGGCTTCATCCTTGACCTTGGTCATGACGGTATATGCCCCGAGGGACGCAGGCCTAAAGGTCACTAAGGTCACATCGCAGGTATCGCTGTAAGCGGAAAGGGTGGTGTAACGGGAAGAAGACTGTTTCTTGTAGAAAACGGCAAATTGTTTTTTGCCGATACCGCCTTCCGCAACGGCTTTCACGGTGACGCAGTTTCCTTTCACCACTTCGGAAGCGGAGATCATGGACGTGTTTTTCAGTGCATTCCGCACGTTGACGGTAAAGGTTTTTTCTGCTTCGGTTCCTTTTTCATCTTTCGCCTTGACTAAAACGGTATAGGCGCCGACAGAACCGGGCTTAAAGGTGACTTCGCTCTGGTCGCCGTACTGAGTAACGGTCGTGTAGTAATTGGAGGTTTGTTTTTTATAGGAAACGGCAAACTGAATGTCTCCCGAGCCGCCTTCCGCCGCAGGGTAAACCGTGATGGTGTTTCCTTTGACGATCTCTTCCGCAGAGATCTGGGAAACGTTTGTCAGCGGGTCTTCCTGCTCCGGTGTAAACACCTGCCCCACGGCATCAGCCGTCAGGGGAACTTCCACGCACACCCAATCGGAGGATTCCATCGTGTACGGGTTTTCGGCGCCGACTTCTACATAAACTTTTTCATCCCCCGTATATCCCATGAAAGGATACTGCGGTGCTTCGTCGAATTGTACGACCTTCATCTCCACGGTAATGGTATCCGGAGTCTGGGAGATCTCTTCTCCGTTGGGGCCTTCGGTTTCCAGATAAATGTCGTTACTGCTGCTGCTTTTCCTGACAGCGCCAGATGAATAGACGATTTCTTCGGGAGGTATTCCTTCCCAGCCGATCTCGCCTTTATAGATATGAAAAAAGGGCATGTTGCCGGTGAGTGCTTTTTCGCCGTTGGCTTTGGTGGGGGCTGCAAAGTAATGATTGACACCCAATTGTTTATTGAATGTCAAAAGCATCGTTGCGATCCTTCCGGTGAGGGAACCGTATCCGAACGTCTGGATGCTGCCTGCTTCCAGGCTTTTCAATTTCACCTGTACGCCATCCGGGTTTTGCGGAGTGGGGGGAGTGGAGGGAAGGGTGACCCGAAGCGGATCGCTGATCTCAGAGCCTTCGCCCCAGTTGTCTTCGTCATGAGCGCCTTCGGTCTGCACGGCGATAAACACTTCTCCCAGTGACGAAACGTCGATGTTATCGGGCATATACTGCTCCTGAGAAAGCTTGACTTTTTTGTTTTGTTTATCCACAACGACATGGCTCGGGTCATCGCTGTTATAGGACATGATGCCCAGCATATGGTACACAATGTTCTTAATGGTCAGCGTTCCAAGCGTAGTGGTAATGTTCTGATCGGTGAGCAGGAAGGATTCAAAATAACGGGAATTTACGTCTTCGGTAGTAAACTCCGTTGTCAGCACCGAAGATTCCGTATCAAAGTATCCAAAAAAAGGGTGGGGCGCTAAGTTTCTTATGTCAGGGTCCGGAATGTGAATTTCCGCCTGTGCGGTCAGGCCGATGGGAAGAGCCGTCAGACAGAAGCAAAGAGACAGGAAAACGGACAAGATGCGAAGCTTTGTTTTTTTCATGGAAAACACTCCTTTGTTATGAGATTGGAAAACTGTTTTCGTTCCCGTCCCCGAAGGAAGACCCCGCAGGGACGGGAGGAAAAGAATGACCGTAGTGCGATGATGCCGGGGCTGTAGAGATCACTGCTAAGATGCAGGAGAGGGACGCTGCAGAAACGATAGAAAATGAATGATGGATCAGGTGACGGTAAGCGTAAAATCAGCGGCGGCGGTATCGCCGGTTTCGTCCATTACAAGGACACGAACGGTATAGGTGCCGGAGGCTGCGGGCGTGAAGGTAGTTTCCTCTGCGGGAAGCGTCGTCCACTTTCCGCCGCTTTCGGACTTGACCATAATAAGATAGGTATAGTCCCCGGTGCCTCCCGAAGCCGCCGTGTGAATGGTAACGGTTTCACCTTGTGCGATGGATGCTGAAGAGAGGGTGGAAAGGTTCTGCAGATCAGGCATGACGCAAACCGTAAACCGCTTGGATTTTACATGGTCTGCACTGTCGGCGACGGTGATGAGCACGTCATAGATGATGCCGGCCTCGGGAACGAAGGAAGCGGTGGAGGTGTTTCCGAGAACGGTCCAGCGGGTTTCGGAGGTTTTCTTATATTTCAGGGTGTAGGAGTAAGCCCCGATGCCGCCTTCTGCTTTTGCTGTGAGGGTCACGGAATTGGAAACGGAGATGGTAGAGGTGTTTTTCAGGGCCGCTGCGGTATCCACCACAAAGGAGGCCGTTTCCGCATTTCCGAAGCTGTCTTTAGCTTCCACAACGACTTCATAGGAAGTCACACTGCCGGGTTTGAAGGAACCTTCGGTTTC
Source organism: uncultured Ruminococcus sp. (assembly GCA_902772855.1). GTDB lineage: Bacteria > Bacillota > Clostridia > Oscillospirales > Acutalibacteraceae > UBA1213. Next base: position 6,026 of record CACYCG010000227.1, on the reverse strand, counting down.
CTTGCTGTTAGCGGTGCCGATGACCGTCCAGTATTTTCCGGAGGTCTTCTTATACTTCATGGTAAAGGTATAGTCGCCGTTTCCTCCGGCTGCCTGTGCCGTGACATGGACGTAATCGCCCAGCATGACGGTTTGAGCAGAAACAGAGGAAAGGTTTTCCAGCAGGGGATACACAACGAAGGAAAGGGTCTTGTCGGCGGTGTTTCCTTCGCTGTCCATGACCGTGACGAGCACTTCATAGGAACCGGCCTCGGCGGGCGTGAAGGCGGCGGTGTTTGCCTCGCCGTACACTTCTCCGAGGGTCTCATAGGCGGTCTCTCCGTCCTTGCGGAAGCGGATATAGTAGCTGTAAGCCCCGATACCGCCTTCTGCAGCAGCGTTCACGGTGACGGCATTTCCGATCATCAGTTTCGTTGCATTGAGAGCGGAGGTGTTTTTCAGAGGCTTGTTGACCGTCAGCGTAAAGACTTTGGTTTCAACCGTTCCTCTGCTGTCTTTTGCTTTGACGGCGATCTGGTATTCGCCTGTCAGGGACGGTTTAATGGAAGCTTCTGCTGCCTGTCCGAAATCAGAGATGACGGAGTAATTCTGGGAAGCGGCTTTCTTGTACAGGATCGCAAACTGGACTTCTCCCACGCCACCGAGAGCGCAAGCAGCTACCTGCACGGAATCGCCTTTGATGATGACGGTTTTGGAAACGGTGGAGGTATTTTCCAGCGGCTGGTTGACCTGAACCGTAAAGGATCTGTTCACAACCGTGCCCTTGGCGTCTTTGACCTTGACCTGTACGGTAAAGCGGCCGATGACGTCCGGGGTGATCGTCACGGTATCGGTCTGACTGAAATCGGACAGAGTGGTCCAGGAGGTTTCCCCGTCAGCTTTCATCAGGAAGGCGTACTGATACTCTCCGAGTCCGTCTTTAGCGGCGGCCGTCACGGTAAAGGTATCACCCAGAACGACTTCGGTTTCAGAGATCGTGGAGATATTCTTCAAAGGCGCTTTCACGGAAAGCGGGAAGGTTTTGTCCACGATGGTGCCTTTGGCATCCTTCACCTGTGTGAGAATGGTATAGTCGCCGGTCAGAGTGGGTTTGAAGGAAACAGAAGAGGTTTTGCTGAAATCGGAAAGCGTTTTTCACTGAGTGTCGGAGGCCATTTTGGTAAAGACGGCGTATTGATAGTCACCCATACCGTCCTGTGCAGCGGCGGTGATGGTCACGGTGTCGCCCTTGACGATGGCTTCGGCGGAAACAGCGGAGATATTTTTCAGCGGGGGATTGACTGTCAGCACAAAGGTTTTCTCCGCTACGGTCCCTCTCTGATCCTTGGCCCGCACTAAGATGATGTAATCGGCAGCGGAAGAAGGCTTCAGGGTGACGACGGATGTATCGCTGTAAGCGGATGCGGTGGTGTAATTGGAGGAGGTGGATTTTTTGTACAGCACGGCAAACTGGCAGTCGCCAAGGCCGCCTTCTGCCGAAGCAGTCACGGTGACGCTGTCGCCCTTGACGATGGTATCAGCGGAAAGGGAAGAGGTGTTTTTGAGCAGTTTGTTGACCTTTACGGAGAAGACCTTGCGGGCAACGGTTCCTCTTGCATCTCTGGCCTTGACCACGATCTCAAAGGTGCCGACTGCTTCGGGCTGAACGGTGACGACCGATCGGCTGCTGAAGGAAGAAGCGGTGATGTAAGAAGCAGCGCCTTCCTGCTTGTAATAGACAGCAAATTGATACTCGCCCACACCGTCCAGAGCGGAAGCGGTCACGGTGACGGTTTCGCCGATCACGATTTCTTCTTCGGAAATGACGGAGGTATTCTGAAGCGGAGGATTGACCTGAAGGTTCATGGTTTTCGTCACCACGGTCCCTCGTTCGTCTTTGACCTGAATCCGCACCTTATAGGCACCGACTTCATCCGGCCGGATAACGGCTTCGGAAACGGAGCTGAAATCGGAAACAAGGGTGTATTTTGCTGCGTTGGCTGCTTTGTAGGAGATGGCGTATTGATAAGCACCCAGTCCAAAACGGCCGGAGGCGGTCACGGTAACGCTGTCGCCAATGCCGATGATCGCTTCGGAAATGGAGGAGGTATTTTCAAGCGGTTTATTGACGGTGAGCGCAAAGGTCTTTTCTGCCACGACGCCGCGCCGGTCTCTGACTCTGACAAAAACGGTATACACGCCGTCTTCGGCGGGGGTCACGTTCACGGTGGGGTTGGCGGCATAGGCCTGCGCCGTCAGAATCTCGTCCGACCCGTCTTTTTGATAGGTGACTTCGTATTCATAGGATTCGATACCGCCCTCGGCAGCAGCGCTGATCACAGCGGTTTCTCCCTTCACAATGACGGTTTCGGAGATGGCGGAAAGGTTCGCCAGCGCTTTGTTGACAGGAACGGTGAAATCCTTTCCGACCACCACGCCGTCTGCATCTTTGGCATTGACGTGAATGTCATAGGAAGTCGCCGCAGTGGGGGAGAAGCGAACGATCTGATTCGCAGAATAAGCCTGAGCGGTATAATACCGGGTGGTGCCGCTCTTGCGGAAGGTCACTTCAAACTGGTAGGGCGGTTTGCCGCCGCTGGCCAGACATTCCAGTTCCGCCTGTTCTCCGAGCACGACGATTTCTTTCAGCAGCCCGGAATCATTGGACATCGCATCGGGCAGCACCGGGAAGTCTTTTCCGATATTGCTCTTGCCGGCGGCGAGGTCTACGCCTGCACAGGGAACGGATTCGAGCAGGGTGCCTTCTGCGTCGACAAAACCGGTTGCCGTCACGAAAACGGTATCACCGTATTTCACGCCGTTGACCGTTCCGTCTGCAAAGGTCTGCTCGTCATCTGCGCCGAGCAGGGGGAGGAAGAAGCGGGCAGAGGGCTGTTCGGAAGAGAGGTCAAACCAGTATTCCCTTGCCACCGGGGCACTGTCGAGGAGGGTCCCTCTCTGGCCGCTCGGAGAGATGACTTCCACCGTCACAGCCGTTTGTGCCAGTTTGTCGTTATCGTCCCAGCCTACTACGATCGCTGCATTCTCTCCGGAGGTGAGGGCGCCGGGGACGTCATAGGGAAGGGCGCCGAGAGAAGCGGAAAGTCCGGTGGGGGTGGCCCAGTCATTGACCAGAACCGCTGCGGAATGATACTCCTCGCTGTCCCGATGAAGAACATCGCCGACAGCCTTATAGCGGATGGCATAGCGTCCGGGCTGGGTGGCATAGGGAACTTCCGTGGACCATTCGCCGCCGTTGACCTGATACCAGACCGTTCCGCCCACGGCCTGCACTTCTTCAATCAGCGGGTAGTGCACGGGTTCGGTCTCGATGGGTTCGCCGGTTTCGGGGTCCAGCTCCGGCTCGATCTCGGTATAGACAATGGTCTTTTTCCCGTCTGCGGGCGTCAGGGTCGCTCTCGGCATGGTGGGGCTGCCGTTGGCCCAGTAGCCGGTGGCATACAGAGCATCCAACCCGTTTTCGTCTGAAATGCCTTGTGTGTTGGTGGTTTCGCCTGTTTCCTCGTCAACGGGGATAATGCTCAGAATGCTCTGTCCGTAGAAGGTGTTTTCAATGGTGGATCTGCCTTCCACATAGTTGCCCATGATGACAAAGTTGTATTCGGAAACCTTAATGTCTTCACAGGTGGGGTTCACATAGCAGTCCTTGACAAGGAAGTCCGTGCCGCTCTGCCAGAAATCGTTCATATTTGTAAGACCGGCAAAGGTCGTGTTGCCGCCGGATGCGGAGAACTTACCGTTTACCTTGCAGTTATAGAAGTGTGCGCCGCCTGACAAGTTGCCGGTTTGTACAATACCGGATACACTCCGGTCACCGCCTGCATTGATATTTACTAGGGTCATATTGCTGATCACATTAGAAACGGTGCCGCCTCTTGAGATCTCATTGGCAACAGGTGCAATTGTGCCGCCGCCGCTGTACATCACACCGTCAACGATCAGGTTTTTGACAGTGGCGTGCCAGTATTGCCAACCGCCCGCTTCGCTGTCATAATAATCGGAATGACCGACGACCCGTCCGAACAGGCTGTCGGATGATCCCCGGCTGACATAATAGAGCGTGATGGTATGTCCGTCGCCGTCAAAGACGCCGTTGAATTCCAGCGGATGATTGGGGCCTCGTTTGGAGTTCCTGTCCTCGCTGACAACGATGTCATTAACCAGCTTGAAGTATTTATCCTTCGTGTCACGCATATCACAGAAGATACTCCACTCCAGGTCATTGGAAATGGTGTAGGGGTCTGCCGGCGTGCCGCTGCCGGGGAGGGTCTGACCGTCTTCAATGGTGACCTGAATGCTCTGGATGTCGCTGTCCCGGTGATAGGCGTCCCCAGCCACACGGTAATAAACGGTATATTCGCCCGCTTCCGTGGCAACGGGAGGAGTGGACGACCAGGCGCCGTCATTCACCTTATACTGAGCGATACCGTTGATGGCGTAGCCCGGCATATAGGGAAAGCTGTCGCCGTAGCTGATGCAATAGCTTGCGGGATAGTGGTAGGTGTCCGCCTGCAGGTCCATGAAAATACGGTGCTCGCCGCCGGTATAGGCAAAGCGGCGTGTGCCGGGGTTGGCCTGAGCGGTTGCCTTTGGCATGGTGAGCTGGCCGTCCTGCCAGAATTCCGTTTCGTTGAGGGAATCAAGGCCCCCCGCATCGGACGTGCCCTGGTCGAGGTCTCCCATGCCGGTGCCATTGAGCTTTGCGGCTTCTGCGTTGTAGAAGTTGTTTTCGGCCGTTTCAAAACCGCACCAGCCGGAATAGGAGCCGTAATACGGACGATAGAGTATGCAGCTTCCCACGCTGCTCACGTCTATCTTCGAGGGAGCAAAGTAGCAGTTTATCAGAGTGCTGCCGCCGCTGGAACTGCTGAGTGCCCCGACAAAACCGCCGACTGCGGTGATCTTATTGCCGCCGAGGATCTGGCCGGTGAAATGGCAGTTTTCTATGTAGGTTCGATAAGAATAGCCTACAAAAGCACCGGACTTCATTTCTCCGCTGCCCTCAAGGACAAGCACGGCGTCTGAAGAGCAATTAAAGATCCGGTCGTGAGAGGAAGCATATCCGACAAGAAGACCGGTGTACTGCTGTGAGGAAACCATTCTGCCGGAAATGTGCAGGTCCTTGATATAGGCGCCTTCTGTATGTTCAAACAGACCGAAGCCTATTTCATCATCATCAATACTTGCGTTGACGTCAAGAGTAATGGTGTGGCCGTTGCCGTCAAAGTTGCCGGTATAGGCATAACCGTTGTTATATACTTCCCGGTGCTTTTTGCCGCCGATGGTGGTGAAAGTGCCGTCCTTGTCGGAAAGGGTCAGGTCAGCCATCAGTTTGACGTTGGTGCCTCTGTCCATTCCGTAATAGGAACTGGAGAGCTTGCCGATCCTTCCCAGAAAATCAAGATAGCGCCAGTTGGCTGCGTTCCAGATCAGAAGGGGGTTTTCAAAGGAGCCGTCGCCCTCCATCGTGCCGTTGATAGAGGTCAGCGCACCGGGGAAATAGGTGCCGATGTTGTCGTTGGTGATCCATTCTAACTTTTCCTTCCGGTCACTGATTCGGACACCGGCTTCGTCCGCCGCTGCCGCTTCTACGATCGGATCCGTATCCTCCCAGTACAACTGGGCATGGTCAAACTGCGGCTGGTAGGTATCATAGGCTACGGAAGGGCCGGTAAAATATTTGCCGGCGGGGGTATAGATCTTTGAGAAGGGCTGCATCGTCACCTGTGCCGTTTCGGGCAGATCATAGAGTGCGCCCTGAATGGTGGTGCCGTCAAGGGCTGTAAAGGCGATGGTTTCCAGATTCTCACTGCCGCTGAAAGCATCGGGATGCAGCTTGACAAAAACGGAATCTATCGTCACGCTTGTCAGTGCGCTGCACGCCCCGAAGGCGCTGTCGGCGATAGCAAGGTTTTCAGACGAACCGATCGTGACCGTGGTCAGCGCTGTGCATCCGCTGAATGCATGGTCGGCGATCAGACCGACCGTGGCGGGAATTTGCACGGTCTGCAGGTTTTCCAGCCCGC
>CACYCG010000226.1 GCA_902772855.1 uncultured Ruminococcus sp. | reverse complement strand
TACCGAGAAGCTGCCCTTCTATCGGCTCCCCCAGTCGGCTGCGCCGCCAGCCCCCTCCCGGAGGGGGCCTTTCTTCTGCCTGCCCTTGAGAAAAACGAAAACCAGAAGAACAACCTGAAACACCGCTCAGTAAACCATCTCGGCATCCTGCCAGTCTTTCAACAGCGTAACGACAGAAGAACACCCTCAAAAACGAGATTATTATTCACTATTCGGTATTCATTGAGCTGGCGCAGCCAGCGTTTCCGCCGGGGAGCTGCCCGAGAAGAACCGCCTGCCCTTTATACGGAGGAACTGCCCGAGTGTTAGATCTTCTTCCCTGTACGGTGGCGTTTCCGGGCAGGACAGAAAACCATCTCAGCCGCCTATCGCCCTTTGGCATCGTAAAGCCAGAAGAGTTGCCTGAAACACAGACATGATTCATTTTTCCGTCTTCAGTCAGCGCAAAAATTTCCCCGTCCCTCTGTTCCGGGGGAACAGAAAGACGGGGAAGGGTCGGCAGGTTATTCGCTTCTCAGGGCCTTGACAGGATCCTGCTTGGCCGCCTGTTTGGAGGGGATCAGACCGCCGATGAGCGTCAGCACGACGCTCAGGCCGATCAGAATGATCGCTCCGCCCACGGGCAGCACGGCATTGACGGCATCCGATTCAGCCACCGCATGAATGATGAGGTTGCCGGGGATCAGCAGCAGCAGGGTGGTGCCAATGCCGAGAACGCCGGCGCACAGGCCGATGATGAAGGTTTCCGCATTGAACACCTGCGAAACATTCCGCTTGCTCGCTCCGATGGCGCGCAGGATACCGATCTCCTTGGTGCGCTCAAGCACGGAAATATAGGTGATAATGCCGATCATGATGGAGGACACCACCAGCGACACCGCCACAAAAGCGATCAGCACATAGGAGATCAGGTTGACGATGGTGGTGACGGAGGACATCAGCAGGCCGACATAATCGGTGTAGGTGATTTTATCCTTTTCTTCCACGCCTTCGTTGTATTCCTCAATGCAGCGGGAGATCTGGTCCTTGTTTTCAAAGCTGTCGGTATACAGGGAAATGGAGGAGGGGGAAGCAATATCCACCACGCCGAACGCCTTGAGGTTTTCATCATAGCTGCCGGTGGAGATATAGTTGTCGTACATAGAAATCAGCATCGCGTTTCCTGCTTTTTCAATGTACTGATCCAGCATCGCCGCCAATTCCTTTTCGCCGAGAGAGGTCAGCTTTTCGGTCATTTCATCGGCGCCGCCGGGAGCGGAGGCGAGAAAGCTCTTGATCATCGCCGCCTTGTCGCTGATCTTCATATCCGCAAAATACTTCTTGACATCCCGGAGCTTCTGCTCATCATCGGACGGTGAAAACGCCATTCCGGTGAGCACGTTGGTCTTCGGGGAATCCTTCTGCGCCTGCACCAGTTCGCTTTCGTTGGTGTGCTCGATGAGATAATCGGTCAGCGCACGGGTGTAGCCGATGGGGGTGCGGATCAGGGCGGTCTGCGCCTCGTCATTCAGGCGGATAATGCCCGTGATCTTCAGCTTGACGGCAGAACCGAGCAGCAGCTTGTAATCATCGGTGGAAGCCGCTTTGGTATAGGTGCCGTTTTCCGATTTCATATAGGAATCGCAGACCGGCAGGAGGTAGATCTCTTTTTGGCAGATGTCTTCATAGCTCCATTTGCGGTCTTTGAAATCCACCTTGTCGCCGTTCATGATCTTTCTTATGATGTCCTTGTATTCCGAAGCGGGCATCAGGCCGATCTGGTACAGGATGGGCGACTGGATCTCCTGATTCCGGTCCGTCACCAGCACCACTTCATCGTACCGCTCCGGGTAGCGCCCGTAGATCAGGTCGTAATTATCCTTGATGGCCACGCTGATCAGACCGCCCTCGGCGCCCGGCATCAGTTCGGACAGGTTGTTGGTGCTCATGTTGCCGGTCAGCGACAGCCCCGCCATCGTTTCGTCGTTATACATCGTGCTGGTTTCAAACATAGCGCCGAGCCCTTCGTTGACGGTGCTTCCGTCAAAGTTCACCAGCGTGCCGTTTTCGTCGTAGCTGAAGGCACTGAACTTGGTGTCGTAGCTGTACACAATGCCGTTGCGCCCCACATATTTTCTCAACTCGCATTTGGGGTCGTCGAGATAGGTTTTGAATTTCGTCAGGTTATTCTGCGTCACGCTGGTGGTGACGGTGGAAAAGCTCTCTAAACTGGTATTGTCCGCATACACGGCGTCCTTTTCATGCTCGGCCTCCTCAGTCGCTCCCAGATCGGTGGCCGACTGGATGAGCTGGGTCAGGTCGAGAGCGCTGGCGTCAATGCGGATCGGGTAGGAGGTCATCGCATCCCGCTGAATATCGTTGATGTAATTGTTGACGCCGGTGGAAATGGACAGGATCATCGCAATACCGATAATGCCGATGGACCCGGCGAAGGAAGTAAGGATGGTGCGGCCTTTTTTGGTCCACAGGTTGTTGAAGCTCAGGGAAAGCGAGGTCCAGAACGACATGGACGTGCGGGGCAGCCGTTTGTGTTCCGGCTCCTGCTGCGGCTTTTCCGGCTCAAAGGGGTTGCTGTCGTCCACCACCCGACCGTCTTTCAGGCGCACAATGCGGGTGGAATACTGTTCCGCCAACTCCGGGTTATGCGTTACCATGACCACCAAACGATCCTTCGCCACTTCTTTGAGCAGGTCCATGACCTGCACGCTGGTTTCGGAATCGAGGGCGCCGGTCGGCTCGTCGGCCAACAGAATATCCGGGTCGTTGACCAGTGCCCGGGCGATGGCCACCCGCTGCATCTGTCCGCCGGAAAGCTGGTTGGGCTTTTTGTGGGACTGCTCCCCCAGCCCGACTTTGTCCAGCGCTTCCTGCGCCCGGCGCTTTCGTTCGGCTTTTTTAATGCCGGACAGCGTCAGCGCCAATTCCACGTTGGCTAAAATCGACTGGTGGGGGATCAGGTTATAGCTCTGGAACACAAAGCCGATCGTATGATTGCGGTAGGCGTCCCAATCCCGGTCTTTATATCTTTTGGTGGAAATTCCGTTGATGATCAGGTCGCCGCTGTCGTAGCGGTCCAGTCCGCCAATGATGTTCAGCAGCGTAGTCTTGCCGGAACCGCTCGGCCCGAGCACGGCGACAAACTCGCTGTCCCGGAAACTCAGCGTTACCTGATCCAGCGCCGTCTGCACCAGTTCACCGGTGACATACTGTTTGCAAATCGAATCTACCTGAAGCATATCATCTCTCCTTTTTTTCTCTTTGCCAGTGGCTATTTGTCAGTATAGAAAAAAAACAGCACTTTGTCAAGACCCGTCCAGCGGCAGCGGCGGCGCTGCACCCCGTAGCCGGGGGAGTGCCCCCGGACCCCCCTTTCGGGGCTTACAGCAGCGTGACGCTGCACCCATATCCGGGGGATTCTCCCCCGGACCCCCTTCCGGGGCTTACAGTCAATGAAAACGCTAAAAGTCTTGCAAAGGAGGGAAAGTTTTCGTCCACCTTTTTCAAAAGGTGGCAGAGTCCAGAGACAGCGTCTCTGGGCGCGC
>CACYCG010000225.1 GCA_902772855.1 uncultured Ruminococcus sp. | reverse complement strand
GGGCTGACCGATGTCTTCATTCCGAGCAGTGTGACCAGCATGGGAGAGGACGTGTTTTCCGGCTGTAATGAGATTCTGCTGCACGTTTATTTCGGCAGTTATGCCTATGGCTATGCAGTGTACTGCAGGCTCCCCTATGTTCTGGAAGCGGAAAGCATTTCCTTCCCCGAAACAGCCGTTACCGTTTTCCAAGGCCAGACCAAAACGCTTTCTGTTTCCTTCCAGCCTTCCCTTGTCACCGATTCGTCGCTGACCTGGAGCAGCAGCGACAGCAGCGTGGCGGCGGTGGAAGATGGGGTCGTGACCGGCATTTCCCCCGGAGAGGCCGTTATTACGGCAGAAACGTACAACGGCAAAACGGCGGCCTGTACGGTAACGGTTCTTTCCAATACCTTCCGGAACACCTCCGCCCTCAGCAAAACGACCGTTCCGCAGCGGACCGTGGTCACTGTGACCGGTTCTTCCGCTTTCGGAAAAGGGAACGTGACCTATGCGTTTTATTACAAAAAATCCACCTCCTCTTCATGGACCTCCGTGGGACAGAAATATGCCGGCATTACCGAAGTGACCTTTATCCCGAACATGGCCGCCACCTATCAGGTGATGGTCAAGGCAAAGGACGAAAGCGGAAAGGTCCTGACAAAAATCATGGAGCTTACCGTCACCGATCCTTCCGCCGATGATCTGGTCAACCGATCGGCTATCTCCAAAACGGACGCTCAAACAGGCGAGGCCATATCTTTGACCGGAAAAGCCTCCGGCGGGGCAGGAGACTATTTCTACGCCTTTTACCTCAAAAAGTCCGGCAGCCAGACCTTTACCCCCGCAGCACAGCCGTATTCCGGGAAAACAAAGGTGTACTGGAGGCCTGCCGAGGCGGGGGACTATACGGTCCGCATTTTCGTCCAGGACGCCGCCGGCACCGTGGCGGTAAAGGAATATACCCTTTCCGTAAGCGCTTCCTGAAAATCCGCTCCGTCCGCCTCCTTTGTACCGGGGCGGGCGGAGATCTGTTTTTTCCTTCCTCATGATTTTTCCCCTTTCTGCATACACTATGAAAGAACATTTCGTAGGAAGCAAGGGGAGGAAAAACAATGGGGTTTTACGACAGCAAGGGAAAACGCTGGCTTGCCTTCGCATTGGCGGTTTGTCTGGTCGGCACGGGAGGCGTGTGCACCGGCCTGCGGCTTCAGCGGGAGGAATTGGGCATGACAATGGGCCTTCTGGCGGCAAAGGCGACTTTTCCGGCAGGGCATTTTACGGAAGAATCCCCCCCGGTGCCCGCCCCGCCTGACCCGGAAACGCCCGAACCTGCGCCCGAACCCGAATCCAAAGAGGAGCCCTCCGCCGCAGTTCCCGCAGCGGCGTCCCCGGCTGTAAAACCCTTTCAAAGCCGCCTTCCCACCTCCGAAGAACGCAAAGCCTACGATGAGGCGCACGAAGGGGAGGAGAAATATCCGGTGCGGGAGTTTACCGCCACGCAGGGGGACTGCGCCGTGGAGGGAGTGCAGGTGAAATACAGCGCCTCCGTGGACGTGGACCTGAAGGAAGAGCTGTCTTCTCCGCTGGGGTTTAAGGTGGAAAACACCGACCAGCCGCAGGTGCTGATCTACCATACTCACACCTGCGAGAGCTTTCTGCTGCATGATACCGGCTATTATTACGAGAGCTTCTATCCCCGCACCACCGACCAGACGCAAAACGTCTGCGCCGTGGGAGAGGAGATCGTTTCCCGGCTTTCCGATGAGGGCATTGTCGCCCTGCACGATACCACTGTCCACGATGACCCCAGCTACAGCGGCGCTTATGACCGCAGCGAGGCCACCGTGCGCTCCTATCTGGAACGCTATCCCTCTATCAAAGTGGTGATCGACATCCACCGGGATGGCCTTGGCTCCGACAGCGAGCGCTCCAAGCCGGTGTGCATGGCGGGCGGGAAAAAGGCGGCGCAGTTCATGATCATGGCGGGCTACAATGATGAGGAGCTGGAAGTGTTTGAGAACTGGGAGTACAACCTCCGCTTTGCCCTGCGCCTGCAGAAAGAAGCCGTGCGGGAATACCCGGACATCGCCCGCCCGCTGTATTTCGGGAACTTCATGTATAATATGCACATCAACACCGGCTCCCTGCTGATCGAAGTGGGCGCCGATTCCAATACCCTCGAGGAAGTGCGCTACACCGGCTATCTGTTAGGGGGAATATTGGCGAATGTCCTGAAAGAAAAGCAATAAATACGGAAAATCCCGGGAAGAAAAACAAATTTTCTGCCATTATGACAACTACCAATGAGTGGTGATATTTGCTATAATAATAAGGAACTCTCTGTGCAGGGTGACGAAAAACAAAGAACTGCGGTGATGATATGACCTTTCAAAAACGGACCTTCGGCAGATTGGCTGGAATTCTCCTGCTGACGGCGGTGCTTTCGGGCGTTTGTCCGCTGAGCGCTTTGGCGGAAGAAGAGCCGGTGCCGGATACGTCCTTAGTGATTTCCCAGACTCCTTCCGAGCCGGAGCCTGCCCCCGACCCCGAGCCGGAACCCGAACCCGACCCCGAGCCGGAACCCGAGCCGGAACCCGAACCCGATCCTGCCCCCGACGAGTTTACGAGTCCTGATGGCGAGGCTCCGCCCTCGCCAACACGGATGTCCGCGTAGGACATTGGCTCCTGGAAGTTCTGCTTGTACTTCGCCAGGCATTCCGGACGGT
>CACYCG010000224.1 GCA_902772855.1 uncultured Ruminococcus sp. | reverse complement strand
TTACAGGCTGGCGCTTGCTGACGGGAAGGTTTGGGGATTTCGCGCTCTGCGGAGCGCGACCAGAGACGCTGTCTCTGGACTCTGCCACCTTTTGAAAAAGGTGGACGAAAACTTGCTTTCCTTTGCAAGAACTTTGCCGCTTTCTATTCATCAGGTGTAAGCCCCGGAAGGGGGGTCTGGGGGCACTCCCCCGGCTACGGGGTGCAGCGCCGCCGCTGCCTGGGGGCACTCCCCCAGACCCGGGTGCTTTACAAAAGGGAAAAAATATGTATAATAGAGAATGAGATAGTACGCACAGCAATTTCGATCGGAAACTGCAGAAAAGAGGGACAGTATGAAAAAACCAGCCTTTATTGTTACGGAAACGCTTCTTTCGCTTGTGTTGGCGGCCTCGGTGGGGACGGCGGCTTTGTTTACAGCGGACATCAAGACCAAAGGGGGCATCATTCCCCCCGAATGGCGGGAGACCCTGAAACTGCCTGCCCCGGCCTCCCAGACTTCCCAGCCGGCTCAGACCTCTGCTCCGGCGGCTTCTTCCGAAGGAGCCGGAACATCGAGCACAGCCGCTCCGACAGAACCGGAAAGCGCCCCGGAACCGGCGGAAAGCAGCCCGGCGGAGGAAAGCCTTCCCTCCGCTCTGGAAGCGCTGGGGCTTCAGGTGACGGAGCCGAAGAACCTGAAGGCGCAGCCCAAGGAGCTGACCAAATACATCAGCGATTACGGCTATAATTACGATTATTTAGGATTTGACCACCTAGTGCTGGTGGATGCCGGCGACAACAGCCAGGCACGGGTGTTCTGCTACCAGAAATCCTCCAAGGGCTATTGGTGGAATATCGCCGGAGAGGGAAAATCTCTGACGGACAAAGCCTTCATCGGCGAAAAGGGCGCCGATTTCGACCCCCAGCCCGGCTCTAAAAAAACCCCCTTCGGCTGCTACCGGCTCGGAGATGGGTTCTATATCGGGCAAAAACCCGACACCACCTATCCCCTGTTTGAAATCACCGATGACGTGTACTGGGTCACGGACACCAAATCCAAACAGTACAACCAAAAAGTATCCGGCGCCGCAGAAAAGGATTGGTCCAGCGCCCACCATATGATCGACTCCAAAGAAGCCTACCGCTTCGGGACGGTGGTTGAATTCAACACCGACGACCCCGCCGATAAAAAGCTCTCTTCCGCCATTTTCCTGCACTGCGGCAGCGCTCCCACCGATGGCAGCGTGGTCATTCCCGAGCAGGAAATGCAGGCCATCTTGGAGTGGCTGCAAAGCGGCAGCAAGGCCTATCTTTTCGTAACTCCCTGAGAACGGGAGACCTTTTCGGCCAGCGCTTTTTCCAGCTCCACCACCGGCAGGGGCATCAGCGACAACAGCCCCACCGCCGCCCAGCCGCCCGCTGGAAGGGCAGCCGCCCGGAACACCTGCGCTGCCGCCGGCACCGTCATCACAATAATCTGCATGAACACTCCCGCTATCAGAGCACCCGCCAACCGGGGATTCCTCGGAAGGCCCCGCCGGAAGAGGGAGTGTTCGCTTTTTATATTCAGGGCGTGGATGAGCTGGCTCATGCTCAGCACGCCGAAAGCCATCGTGCGGCCGATCAGAGGCTCCGGAGTGCTGTCAAAAAAGACCCTCCCGATCGTAAACGCCAAAAACGAAAGCGCCCCGATCATGCAGCCCTCCACAGCGATGGACCACACCGACGCCGGTGTGAAAATTCCCCGGCGGGCTTCCTGCGGGGGAATATCCATGATATCCTCCCGGGTCGGCTCGCTTCCAAGGGCCAGCGCCGGCAAAGAATCCGTTACTAAATTGACCCACAGCAATTGAATCGCCGCCAGCGGAGCAGGGAGCTTCAGCAAAAAAGCACACAGCACCAGCAGGATCTCCCCGATATTGCTCGACAGCAGAAAATGCACCGCTTTCCGGATGTTTTCAAAAATCCCCCGGCCCTGCTCCACCGCCGCTACAATGGTGGCAAAGTTGTCGTCCGTCAGCACCATATCCGCAGCGCCCTTGGCAACGTCGGTGCCGCTGATCCCCATGGCGCAGCCGATGTCGGCACATTTGAGCGCCGGGGCGTCGTTCACCCCGTCCCCCGTCATCGCCACGATTTTTCCCCTCGCCTGATACGCCTTGACGATCCGCACCTTATGCGCCGGGGACACCCTTGCAAACACCCGGTATTCTTCCACCCGGCGCTCCAGCTCTTCCTGAGTCATGCGGTCCAGCTCCGCTCCGGTGGCGGTTTTTTTCCCGGGGGTCAGGATCCCCAGCGCTTTCGCCGCCGCCCGTGCGGTGGCCGGATGGTCCCCAGTGATCATGACCGTGCCGATGCCGGCCCTCCGGCAGGTGGCCACCGCCCCAAACGCCTGCGCCCGGGGCGGGTCGGTCATTCCGATCAGCCCCGCAAACACCAGAGAACCCTGCGTCTCCTTACGCTGCGGGCGGAAGCTCAGGTCCCGGTAGGCTACAGCCAGCACCCGCATGGCCTGTTCTGCCATTGTCTGATTCTGCCGGAGGATCTCCTGCCGCAAAGCGTCCGTCATCTCCGCTTCTCCTCCGGCAAGGGCGCCCCGGGCGCAGGCGCTCAGCACCACCTCCGGAGCGCCCTTGACAATGACCCGGTACCCGCCCGAAGCCGCCTGATGAATCGTTGTCATGCGCTTGGAAACGGAATCGAACGGGATTTCCTCCACCCGGCGGTACAGCGCTTCCAACTGCTCTTTCCGGCAGCCTTCTTTGGCGGCGGCGCTGACCACGGCGGCTTCGGTGGGGTCCCCGACGGCTTCGCTTCCCTTTCCTTTCAGCGCAGCGTTGCTGCACAAAGCCCCCAGGCTCAGAAGCTGTTTTCCCCTTGCCTCCTGCGGCTGCAGCCAGCCTGTGCAGCCGCAGAGCCGCTGCACGGTCATGCGGTTCTGGGTGAGGGTCCCGGTTTTGTCGGAGCAGATCACGTCGGCGCTGCCCAGCGCTTCCACTGCCGGAAGGCTCCGCACAATGGCCCGGTTAGCGGCCAGTTTCCGCACGCCGAGCGCCAGCACGATGGTGACGATTGCCGGAAGTCCTTCCGGAATAGCCGCCACCGCCAGGCTGATGGCCATTAAAAACAGATCCGCCGGGGGCAGGTGCTGCAGCATTCCCAGCGCAAAGATCACCCCGCACACCGCCACCGCCCCCAGCCCCAGCCAGCGCCCGGTGCGGGCGAGCTGTTTTTTCAGCGGGGTTTCGGGGCTTTCGTTTTCATCCAGGAGGGAGGCGATCTGCCCCACCGCCGTTTTCATCCCGGTGTCGGTCACAACCGCCCGTCCGTGGCCGGCGCTGATGTAGGTGGACGCAAAGACCATATTGGCCCTGTCCCCCGGCGGGCAGTCTTTGGGGAGAAGCGCCTCGGCGGATTTGGCGGCGGGAACGGATTCCCCCGTCAGGGAGGATTCTTCCGCCCGCAGCGCCGTGCTTTGCAGCAGGCGGGCATCGGCCCCGACACGGTCGCCGGTTTTCAGCAGCAGGATGTCCCCGGGCACTAACTCCTCCGCCGGAATGGTTTTTTCCTCTCCGCCCCGCAGCACCCTCGCCCTGGGAGCGGACAGCTCCCGCAGCGCCTCAATCGCCTTTTCCGCCCGCCTTTCCTGCGCCGTGCCCATGCCGGCATTGAGCAGCACGATCAGCAGGATCATCACTGGGTCGAGCCAGTCGCCGCTGCCGCTCCACAGGGCCGCTCCAAACGAAACCGCCGCCGCCCCCAGCAAAATCAGCACCGGCAAATCCGCAAACTGCTCCAGAAATACTTTCACAAGCCGCCGTTTTTTGGCTTCCGTCAATTGGTTTTTTCCGCAGGCGGCCAGCCGCCTCCCCGCTTCTCCGGGCGTCAGCCCTTCCTCCTCCCGACACCCGAGTTTTTTCAGCACTTCTAATCGGGACATATGGTGCCATTCCATCCAGCCATC
>CACYCG010000223.1 GCA_902772855.1 uncultured Ruminococcus sp. | reverse complement strand
GTTGGTGTAAAATATTTCTGGGATTATTTGCAGAAGGCTGTCAGAAGAAGGACGCCTGAAAATCCCGGGTCCAGCGTCACGCTGGCGTCACGCTGGCTTGACATTTGGGGCGGGGTTTAGTATAATAATAACGTAGAAATATAGCAGGATTATAAACACGATTCTGCAGTTTTGTTTAGGAGGGACTAGTATGAAGCATTCGATGATGAAAAGAACTTTGACAATCGCTTTATCTGCTGCGCTGCTGGTGTCGTCGCTGTCTATGACGGCTTCGGCTGTAGGTATGCAAGTGAGGACAGAAAATGGCGTCCTTCTCCGGAGCGGTGCACAAGCGACTTATGTCATTGAAGGAACCGATTATTCAGTAGAGCGGATCTCCAACCCCGATAAAGGTCAGCGGGAAGTGGACGGTCTGCTGCCCGGAGGCGACCGGGAGACCAGCTATGCGTGGTGCATGGCTGCCCGAGGCGATGCGGTTTACATTGGGACCAATAAAAATATCCTCGGCGATACGGCCGGACAGTTTATCGCTGCTTTGGCTTCCGCCGGTGTGGAAGCGGAGACCGGCTGGATGATCGCCGATGCCGTCACCAACGGGGATATTCCTCACCCCACCACCGAGGAGGGCGGGTATATTCTTCGCTGCGACTGCAAAACCGGCGAGATCACAAAGATCTACACGGCTCCCAAAAATGTTTCCTTCCGCATGGCGATCACTTTTGAAAATAAGGTCTTTTTCGGCTCCTATGCCGCCGATACCGGAATTGGGGCCGGAGATGTCGGCGAGGGACTGAGCAACGACATTTTCTGCATTGACGAAAACGACAATGTCACCTCTGTTTTCAGCACCCGCAACGGCACCAGTATGCGGGCTGCCTGCGTGCATGAGGACAGCCTGTATTTCGGCGGTGTGGATGCCTCGCTCGAACTGGAAGAAGGCTATGAGGGCTGCTGCAAAGTGGCGATTTTAGCGAAAGACAAAACCGATGATACAAAATGGTCCCGTGTAGCGGATTACAGGGACTTCGGCGCAGAATACTGCTCCAATCCGGGCATGACCAATGCGGCCGCCAGCCCGGTGTGGGATATCTGCTCGTTTGACGGCTATATCTATGCCGTGCTGCCGAATGCGAACGGCTTCCTGATGTTCAAGGGCCGCCCCGCCGCAGAAGGGGAGAAGGCCAACGAATACGGCTGGTGCTGGACGGAAATCGTCGGCTACCACAACGATTACAACCATATCGCTCTGAGCGAGAATGCCGAAGGACCGAAAGGGGAAGGCGGACTGGGAATGTATTCCGTCGTGGCAACTCCGGTCGTCTTTAACGATGACCTGTATGTGTTCGATTTTGACCATACGATCGGTTCGGAAGTATCCGCCATCACCGGCGTTATGTCCCAGATCTCCGGGAAGGACGTCAAGGCCAGCGACTATCTGCGCCCGATGGTCCAGACCCTCAAGCATCCGCAGAGCTTCTGGAAACTGAACAAGGAAACCGGAAAGTTTGAAAAAATGACCGATTTCACCCGCTTTATGGAAGGCACCTCCAACGAATACGTCTGGCGCGCGCAGGAATACAACGGATATCTGTATATTACCACCATGGACTCTGCGGTTCTCTACGGCTACATTACCCGCCTGACCAACGGCAGCTTCGCTAACATGACCGATGCGGAATGGGAAGAGCAGATCGGGTATCTGAATGCCCTGTATAAGAAACTCGCTCCCGAATCCAGCAAGCGCGCCGAAGCGCTGAAGGAGAGGATTAAAAACGCCAGAGAAATGCTCGAAGAACTCCGCAGTATGGATATCAACGCCGACACCATCAAGCAGTTCCTCGACAAATTCGTCGGCTACAACGAGCAGCTTGATGAGATCATCGCACAGGCCAAAGAGCAGATCACCGATGAAAAAGTGGCCAAGTGGGTGGATCAGTATCTGAACCGGAGCGCTTCCTTTGAAGATATGGATGTGCTTCCCGAAGAGGTCAGAGAAGCTCTGAAAGAGCAGGGCCTTACCGAAGAAGAGATCCAGCAGTATCTGGATATGGCCAAAGCCTACACCGGCGATCTGGACGAAGACCTTCCCACGCTCCCGCAGTTTGGCGAAAAGATGAAAGAGATCTCGGAGAAATTCACCGAGGAGAGCTTCCGCCGGGAAATCCTTGCCCGGGCCAAAGCGGCTCTTCCCGAAGAGGCGCAGCAGAAGCTCGATGAACTCAGCCCGGACGTGCTGCAGGAAGTAGCTGCCAAATATGCCGCTGCTATGACAGCCGCCGCCGCTAAAATGCAGGAAGAACTGAAACAGTATGACGATGTGACCATCTCCGACCTGAAGGAGATCATCAATCAGTATATTGACGAAAACACACAGGAAACGATCAAAGCGCTGGACGAAATCCGCACGATTCTTGAAGAAGAGGGCGTGGAGATCCCCGAAGGTGCCTTCCCCACCGAAGAAGAACTGCAGGCTCAGGCGGATGAACTGAAAGAAG
>CACYCG010000222.1 GCA_902772855.1 uncultured Ruminococcus sp. | reverse complement strand
TATTATAAGCAGTCACTCTCGGTTTGTCAATTGTTTTTTTGCTTTTCACAGACTTTTCTTTGTTAGACTTGCAGCAATAAAGCTCCGATTTTTTGTACAGTATGACGAAATTGGCTTATTCTGCCCAAAATCCTTCCCCGCCTCGGGGAAAACCCGGGTATTTTGCCTTTTCAGAACCATTCCTGATTCCCGCCGCCGGTAGGCCCCTGCACAGGCGGTTTTTTCGGGGCCGGAGCCTTTCCCGCAGGAGGAGTTCCCTTCTGGGCGGCGCCCTTCCCCGCAGGACGAGCGCCCGGTGCGGGGCTTCCCTTCTGGGCGGCGCCCTTCCCCGCAGGACGAGCGCCCGGTGCGGTGCTTCTCTTCGGGGCGGTGCCCTTCCCCACAGGACGAGCGCCCGGTGCGGGGCTTCCCTTCGGAGCGGCGCCCTTCCCCGCAGGTCGAGCGCCCGGCGCGGGGCTTCCCTTCGGGGCGGTGCCTTTCACCGGGGGTCGAGCGCCCGGGGCTTTCGGGGATCCGGGCCGCTGAAAGACCCTTGTTTTCGTCAGATCGCCCTCTTCCGGGGGCCGCTCCGGTCTGGCGGAGGGCGGCGCAGGCGGGGAGGGACGGCGGCGGGGCGCTTTGACGTAGGTCATGTGCTCCTGACTTTCCTGCCGCATCTGTTTTTTGATAGCGGCTGCCTGCCGCTTGGGTTCTATAAAGAGAAGATACCCGCTGAACAGCAGGACAACGCCGATATCCAGCAGAACGATCAGCACCTGCAGCAGGGCAAAGCCTGCGTGCTCGGTTTTTTCTTCGCTTTCGCCCAGAATCACCAGGTGCTGGTCCGGACGATAGGAGGG
Source organism: uncultured Ruminococcus sp. (assembly GCA_902772855.1). GTDB lineage: Bacteria > Bacillota > Clostridia > Oscillospirales > Acutalibacteraceae > UBA1213. Next base: position 1,574 of record CACYCG010000222.1, on the reverse strand, counting down.
AAGGTTGCGGATGTTATCGCTTTTGAGGCGGTTGCGAAGGGCATATTCGTCCAGATATAAATTGTTATCGCTGTAGATCACTGTTTCGGTGCTAAGGGTGAAGGCATTGTCCTCCACGTTCGTGGGGTTTTTGTAAAACGCCGCCTCGCACAGATTCGGACAACTGTAAAAGGCGTTTTCTTTGACAGCGGCATCGCTGTTGAACTCCACCCGGCGCAGGTAAAAACAGCTTCCGAAGGCATTGGCGGCCACTTCTTTGGCGGAAACGGGGAGCACGACCCGGTGCAGGGTCCCGCAGCGGGAGAAGGCGCCCTCTTCCACTCGCTTGAGCCCGTTTCCGAAGGAAACCTCCCGGAGCTGCTGGCAGCCCGCAAACGCATAGGGGTTGATGCTGAGGACCGCATCCGGGATCTCCACGGAGTCAAGCCCGGACTCATAGAAGACGTGGTCTTCGATTTTCGTCAGCGCCGCCGGGATCCGGATGGAACGCAGCGCCGTGCATTCTGCGAAGGCATAGGAGCCGATGGAGGACAGGCTTTCGGGGAGGTAGACGTTTTCGAGAGCGGTGCAGCCCTCAAAGGCGGAGCGTTCGATTTTCGTCACAGAGGAAGGAATCATCACGTCCTTGAGGGTGTCGTGATAGGCAAAGGCCCCGCAGCCGATGGTTTTGACGGTATTCGGGATACTTTTGGTGTCGGAATTTCCCCGGTACTGGATCAGGATGCCGTCCCCGACTATGATCAGGTCGTCTTTCTGAGATTGTACCCATTTGGTGTTTTCCAGCACCCCGCAGCCGAGGGCGTCCAGCCCTTTCGGGATCGTGATGCTGTCCAGCGAGGTGCAGTTGCAGAAGGCGTAATCTCCCACCCGGTCCACGCTGTTGGGCAGGCGGACGGTCTGCAAAGAGGTGCAGCCGGAAAAGGCGAAGTCCTCAATGGTGCGGATGCCGTCTTCAAGAGTCAGCTCCGAAAGGGAGCGGCAGCCGGAAAAAGCGTTTTTGCCAACGGTTTCCACCCTTCCGGGGATCTGGACTTTTTTCAGGGACGAGCAGCCCTCAAAAGCGCAGGAGCCGATATCGGTGATATTATCCGAAAGGTCCAGTTCTTTCATGGAGGTATTATTCCGGAACGCTGCCGGTCCGATAGAGACGATCTCATGTCCATCCACAGAAGTCGGGACGGACACAAACAGGCTGCTGCCGATATACTTAGTTACCTGAGCGGTATTGGTTTCTGCTGAGATGGTATAGCGAAAGTCGCCGTTATCAATAGATTCTTCCGCCTGCACCGTCAGCGGCAGACAGACAAAGCAAACCGCCGAAAGCGCCGCCGCCGTCATCCAGCACAGAGTTTTTCGCAACATAGACATCCTCCTACCTGCCCCTTTGATTCGTTCTTTTTCTATCGCTTTTCCCCTATAATACCATACTTTCCCCTTCTTTTCAACCACCACCCCCAGCCAGCGTGACGCTGGACCCATATCCGGGGGGCAGCGGCGGCGCTGCACCCCGTAGCCGGGGGAGTGCCCCCGGACCCCCCGTTCGGGGCTTACAGTCAATGAAGACGCCCAAGGTC
>CACYCG010000221.1 GCA_902772855.1 uncultured Ruminococcus sp. | reverse complement strand
GCGACCATGGGCTCTGCCCCTGGACCCTGCAAGCCTTTGAAAAGGCTTGAGCGAAACTTTGCATTCCTTTGCAAGACTTTTAGCGTCTTCATCAAGCTCAAGCCCCGGAAGGGGGGCCTGGGGGAGTTTCCCCCGGCGGCTGTATTGACTAACTTTCCGTGTCGTGGTATAGTAGTAGGGTGAAAACGTATTGAAAGAAAGGGGTCATTCCATGAGTTTCAGGTTTGTGCTGGCAGGCGGCGGGACCGCCGGGCATATCAATCCGGCGATTGCTATCGGAGAGTATATTCTTTCCCGGCAGCCGGAAGCGGAGGCATTGTATATCGGACGCAAGGGCGGCATGGAAGAAGAACTGGTGCCGGCTTCGGGGTTTCGGTTTGAGGGCATTGAGGTGCAGGGATTCAGCCGGAGCGTTAGCTGGCAGGGACTCAAAAATAACGCCGCCACCGTAAAAAAAGCGATGACCGCCCAGCGGGATGCCATGAAGCTCCTGCGGGATTTTCAGCCGGATATCTGCATTGGGACCGGCGGATATGTCAGCGGGCCGGTCCTGCGGGCGGCCGCCCGATTGAAAATCCCCTATATCATCCATGAACAGAATGCTTTTCCGGGCGTAACCAATAAACTCCTTGCCAAGCACGCCGCCTGCGTCATGCTGGCGATGCCCGCCGCTAAAGACCATTTTAAGGGGCACATCCGCTTTGCCGAAACCGGCAACCCTGTCAGAGAAGAGATCCTTACCGCCCGCCGGGATGAATGCCGCAAAAAAATGGGGCTGGACGAACGCCCTGTCATTCTTTCCTTTGGCGGAAGTCTGGGGGCCAAGGTCGTCAATGAAGCGGTAGCGGATATTATCGCCCGCAGTGCCCAGGATGGACGCTATCAGCATATCCACGCCTATGGCCGCTACGGGAAATGGTTCCCTGATCTTCTGCGGGAAAAAGGCGCCGATCTGGAAAAAGCGCCTCATCTCGATATCCGGGAATATATCAGCGATATGCCCCAATGCCTGGCGGCCGCCGATGTAGTGATTGCACGGGCCGGCGCGATTACGCTGAGCGAGATCGAAGTGCAGGGGAAACCTTCCATCCTGATTCCCTCTCCGAATGTGGCGGAAAACCATCAGTACCATAATGCCATGTCCCTCGCCTCTCAAGGGGCCGCTGTGGTGATCGAGGAAAAAGACCTTACCCCCGCCCGGCTAACCGAGGAGATCGACCGCCTGGCTTCCGACCCGCAGAAACTTAAAGCATATTCCGAAAACGCCCGGCGCATGGCCATCAACGATGCCGCAGCCCGGATCTATTCCATCGTCATAGAAGTGCTGTCCAAAAAAACCCGCACCGAAGAAGTGCTGTGACCCCTTCCCGGACAGCGCACAAAAGAAAAGGAACAAGGAAAGGAGGGCTGAACATGGCCCAGGACCGAGCCTCCTCGGAAGGCTCCCCGAAAAAAAAGCCCTCGGCTTCCCGACAGCCGTCCGCTGCAGGAAAATTAAGCCCAAAACCGGGACAGAAAATGCCGCACCCCCCCAAGGGACAGAAAAAACCCGAAAGCGGAAAACTGGAACTGAGAAAGCCGAGAAAACCTGCTCGGATGACCCGCGATGAAGCGGACCGCACCATCGGGCAGACGCTGCAGAAACCCCCGCCTAAAAAACCTTCCCCCCCGCCGCCTAAAAAACCGCCTAAAAAAGAAAAACCCCTTGGCCCGCCCAAAGAACCGATCAGCAAGGACAAACGGCGTTTGCGCCAGTGGATGCTGGCAATGGCAATCGTTTTCGTGCTGCTGTCGACCTGCGTGGTGCTTTCGCTGACCGTGTTTTTCAAAATAGAAGTGCTCGAAGTGGAGGGCACCACCCGCTACGACCATGAGGCGATCATCGCTCAGGCTATGATTGGCCCCGGGGATAACCTGCTGCTGTCCCAGACGGGACCGGGAGAAAGCAATATCCCGGAAAAGTTTCCCTATATCGAAGAGGTTTCCATTTCCAAGCACCTGCCCAACCGCATTGTCATAGCGGTGCAGGAGGCCGAACCGGTTTCCGTTCTGGAAAGCAGCCGAAAATACGTCGTGCTCAGCGCCAAAGGAAAGGTGCTGGAGATCAACGATCGGATGAAATATGATGTTCCCCTTGTGATGGGCGCTCGATTGGGAGAAATAGAAGAAGGCAAAGAAGTCAGCTACAGCGATGAAAACCTCAAAGCCCATTTAGATAAGCTGATCACGGAGCTCAGCGAACAGGGACTCAAAGACGTGACCACGGTGGACCTGAGCAATACCCAGAAGATCCGCCTGGTGCGGAAAAACGGGTATACCATCATCATGGGCAGCTTTGAAGATATTTCCTACAAGATCCACACCGCAGCCGGCATTATGGAAGAACAGCCTCTCAAAGCGGGTCAGACCGCTGTGCTGGACGTTTCCCTGTCCAGTCAGGACAGCCGCCGCTCCTTTCTGAAGATCGAAGATCCTCCCGTCGAATCCTCTGCTCCGAAAAAGACCTCTTCCAAACCGGCAGAATCTTCTGCTCCGGCAGAGTCCAGCGAACCGGAAGATTCCGAAGAGACCGAAGAACCTGCCGAACCGGAGGAAACGGAGGAACCGGAAGAAACGGATCCCGAAGAATGGGAAGATCCGGAACCCTATTATGATCCGGAAATCCCCGATGAGGAAGACGACAGCCCGGATGAAGAATGGACCCCGGAGACCGACCCGGATGAGGAAGACACTGACGAAGAAGAATGGACTCCCGATGAACCGGACGAGGAAGACGAGGACGAGGAACCGGAGATGGGAGAAGACGGCGAATAAGCATTTGGTGAAATATACAAAAAAATCTATAATTCCACCGGCAAATCCTATCAAATTGATAAAAAGGCAGAAAAATTTGGCGGGAATATTGAAATTAACATGAAATCGTGGTACATTATAGTGTAGTGTATGTCATAAAAAGAAGGTCTGCGTCGGAGCGTTGTTTCCGGAGCAGATGCTGAAGGGAGAAATATCATGCCTTACGAATTTGAAAATACCCAGATCGATACCATTGTGAAAATCAAGGTCGTCGGAATCGGCGGCGGCGGCGGGAACGCCATCGACAGAATGGCCGACTGCGTCACCGGAGTGGATTTCATTTCCATCAATACCGATCAGCAGGCACTCAGCCGCTCCAAAGCAACGGTGAAGCTCCAGATTGGCGAAAAGATCACCCACGGCAAGGGCGCTGGCTCTAAACCTGAAGTAGGCGAAAAAGCCGCTGAGGAAAGCAAGGATCAGATTGCTGAGCTGCTCAAAGGCACCGATATGGTGTTCATCACCGCCGGTATGGGCGGCGGCACCGGCACTGGCGCCGCCCCGATCGTAGCGGAGATCGCCAAAGAAATGGGCATTCTGACTGTCGGCATTGTCACCACGCCTTTCCTCTTTGAAGGAAAAAGACGGATGGAGCAGGCAGAATCTGGCATTTCCAAGCTGAAACAGCACGTGGATTCTCTGATCGTCATCCCGAATGAACGCCTCAAACATATCAGTGAGGAGCGCATTACCCTGCAGAACGCTTTCTTTGCAGCAGATGATGTTCTGCTGCAGGGCGTGCAGAGCATTACCGACCTGATCGTCATCCCCGGTCTGGTCAACCTCGACTTCGCCGATGTGACGTCTGTTATGAAGGATGCCGGCTATGCTCTGATGGGCGTGGGCATCGCTTCCGGCAAAGACAAGGCCAAGGTAGCCGCTCAGAATGCGATCACCAGCCCCCTGCTCGGCACTTCCATTCAGGGCGCGAAAGGCCTTATCGTCAACATCAAAGCCTCCCCGGACATCGGGCTCGATGAGATCCAGGATGCTTCTACCATGATCTCCGAACAGGCCGACGAAAACGCTGTGATCATCTGGGGTGCTGCGCTGGATGAACAGATGGAAGATACCATCAGCGTCATCGTGATCGCTACCGGCTTCCCCACCACGGACGGCTACACCCCTCCGACGGTAAAAAAAGATGAACGCCGCAGTCCCTCCCCGTTCCAGTACGGTGCTCCGGCTCCCCGTCCCGACCAGCGGTTCGGCGCCGTGACCAGACCGGAACCTCCCAAACCGGCGGTTCGCCCGAATGCTCCCACCACGGGATTTGGCAATCCCTATGCTGCACCGGCTCAGACGCAGACTCCTGCCGCCCCGGCTCCGGTGTACCCGAATGCGAACACATCCGCTCCGGCAGCTCCGTCCCGTCCGGCCCCGGCTCCCAAGCCCACCGCCACCGGAGAAACGGATGACTCCTATGTGGACATCATTCGTTTGTTCGGCGATAACAACTGAGTTCTTTCAGCAGAGTCTGTCCAAGCGGCAGACTCTGCTTTTCTATGAAGCGCAGAAAGGAGGCTTTGGAATGTCCGATCTCAGCAGCCGTTTTTTTGCTGTCTGGGCGCCGCTGTCAGAAAGCGCCAACGGAATCGTGGCGGCCGCGGCGGTCGTACTGTTGTTATTGTCCGGATGCTTTGCCTATCACCTGACCGTCTTTTCTCTGAAATACGCTTCTCCGGCCCTAAAAAAAGGAGAAGCGGCCTCTCCCCTTTCCCCTGCGCTGCAGCAGCTCTTCCGGAATGCTGCCCGAAACAGAAGATCTGCCCGCTTCGGCGCCGCTTTCTGCGGCTGTTCCGGAGGGCTTCTTGCAGCCTGCACCCTTTCTGTATGGCTGTGGGGAATGCTGTCAGAGTGGCTTCCGGCGGAAGGAGCGATGGCAATTGCCTGTGTGTCTGCTTTTCTGCTAACGCCCATCCTGCCGGTTTTTCTCTGCTATGAGCTGCCACGCCACCTTTGCCTGTCTCATGCGGATTCCTTCTGCCTTCGGCTGAGCGGACTGTTCCGGTTTTTATGCCGATTGACCCTTCCGGTCATGATACCGGCTGAATGGCTTACAGCCGGCTGTCTGCGCCTGATGGGACGAAGTTCCCATACGCCGGCAAAGGTGCCGACGGAAGAGGAGATCATGATGCTGGTAGACGAAGGTGAAGAGGGCGGGCTGATCGAAGGCAGCACCAAGGATATGATCGAAAACATTTTTGATTTCAGCGACAGGACCGTTGGCGAGATCATGACCCATCGGCGGGATATGGTGGCCCTTCCCTGTGAGGCGCTGATCACGGAAGTGGCAGAAACAGCCGTCAGCAGCGGACGGTCCCGGCTTCCGGTTTATGGGGAGGATATGGATGATATCCGGGGGATCCTCCATGTAAAGGATCTTTTGCCCTATCTCAGCGCAGCCCCCAAAGAAGAAACGATCCAGCCGGAACTGATCAAACCGGCCGTTTATGTGCCGGAATCCAAGCATTGTGGAGAATTATTCCGGGATATGACCGCCAAGCGCTATCAGATGGCGATTGTGGTGGATGAGTTCGGCGGGACCGGTGGCGTGGTAACGATGGAGGATCTGATCGAATCTATTGTGGGGAATATTCAGGACGAATATGACGATGAAGATGAAACGGTTCGTCAGTTAGATGACCGCCGCTTTACCGTAGATGGAGCGGCTTCGCTGGAAGAGATCAGCGAATTGACCGGTCTGCCTCTGGAAGACTGCGGTCACGACACCATCGCCGGTCTGATGCTCGACCGCATGGGGCATATCCCCAACCGGGGAGAACACCCTTCTATTATGATCGAAGGCACCCGCTTTACCGTGCAGGAGGCCGACAGCCGCCGTATTATTTCCATTTTAGTGGTCTGTCCCCCCGGGCACTGTGACAAACCAGCGAATCCATAACAAACCCCGGCAGGAGGTGTTCTGGTGAAAACACGCACACCAACTCAGCAGACGCTGCGGCGTCTGCTGCTCTTTCTTCTCATCACGTTTGTTCCGGCTTTTGCCGTTCAGCTTTTGTACGTTTTCTTCATCGGCCTCACGACCAGCAGCGAATGGTATGCGCCGATGGTTTCCGTTTGTATGCTTCTGCCCGCCTTCGCCCATTTTGTCACCAGAGTCGGAAGCGGAGAATCCCTGCACCACACCCTGTTTTTTCTGTCCCTGCGGCGTGGGTGGCCTTGTTTGCTGACAGCTTTCTTTTGCCCGGTCATATCGGTGCTGCTGACGGCTGTCTGCGTGGTGACATGGTTCCTCCCCCAAGGAGACCCCGCCGGTCTTCCGGCGGTATTCTCTGCGCCGGATTTCTGGCTTTCCTTTGGGAAGATCTTCCTGCTGAGTGTGCTGAACATTGCTTTTGCGCTCGGAGAGGAATACGGCTGGAGAGGCTATATGATGCCAAAACTGGAGCAATTCATGCCTTTCCCGGCGGCTGTGGCGGCGGGAGGCGCTTTGTGGGGACTTTGGCACGGGCTGCTGATCGGGTGCGGCCATAATTTCGGGCAGGACTACCCCGGTTATCCCTGGACAGGGGTGGGGCTGATGATGTTGTTTTGTACCGTGCTGGGGTTCTTTTTTACTATGCTGACAAAGCGGTCGGGGTCTGTCATACCGGCTGCGTTGGCACATATCCTGATCAATAATCTGAACGGCGTACTGCTCCCGGAAATGCTCTCTGCCAGTCTTCCGGAAGGGCTGCGGTATTCCATGAGTTTTTCCGCTTCCCTGCTGACGCTGTCGATTACCTCCGGCGTTTCTCTTGCGGCAGGCTTTTGGCTGCTTTTGGCGCCGGGCGCAAAAAAGACCCCTCCTCCCACAGGGGAGAAGGGATCGGATCCTTGCTGATTCTATCAGGCATTCGCCGAGGCGGATGCCTTTTTCATTTTTTCCAGTTCTAAAAACTTCTTCTTCATATCAATGGACAGGTAAGGCTTGATTTTATTGAGCGTCATTTCGTTCGGCGTAAACAGCAGAAGAGCCGGTTTATGCCGGACTTTATCGTGTATAATGGCATAATAGGTGTTGTCGGCCATATCGTTTTCGGCGGCCCGCAGCACCAGGGTGTATTTGGATTTATCCACAGAGCGCTGACCGGTTTCCTGATCGTAGTACAAACCAATATCATCCACCGCTTTTACATCAAAGGCAGTCACCTTGCGGCGCTTGTTTTTTCCCTTGATCCGCTCAATACGCATTTCTCCCATGACAAAGGTGTATTCGTATTCCACTCCGGAATTCTTCACCAAATACCAGATCAAAAAAATTCCCAACCCCAGCAGCAGAATGGACACCGGCACCAGCCATCCGAAAATACCGGACAAATACACGCTGAGCACAATAATCAGGGCGATGGCGCTGATGGACGACACCAGCAAAGCCAGCATTTGGGGCGAAAAGCGTTTTTTGACGATTTGTTCATAATAATTATCCATGCGACCGACATCGATCAGTTTTTCCATTTTTGTCTATCTCCTTTTTTTCACGGTCAGCCCGGAAAGCATTTTCCCTTCTCAGCCCACCGCCAAACTTTCTCCATTATAGCACATTCTCCCCAAATAGTCAAACCAGCGCCAGCGGCAGCGGCGGCGCTGCACCCCGTATCTGGGGGATTCTCCCCCAGACCCCCTTCCGGGGCTTGAACCAGAAGAAGATGCCCAAGGTTTTGCAAAGGAGGGAAAAGTTTCGGTCCAGCCTTTTCAAAGGCTGGC
>CACYCG010000220.1 GCA_902772855.1 uncultured Ruminococcus sp. | reverse complement strand
TCTCTTCATCAGGTACAAGTTTTTGAAAAGGGGGTCTGGGGGAGAATCCCCCAGATACGGGGTGCAGCGCCGCCGCTGCCGCTGGCGCTTTACAAATAGGGGAAACTTCGGTATAATAGGGGAAGAGGAATCAAACCGATGAGGAAAGGAAGAAATGTGATGGCACTGAAAAAAAGAGAGTACCCGGTGGTGACGGTGTCCCGGAGGGCGGAGGACAGTATTCGGGCGGGGCACCCGTGGGTGTATGATACCGAACTGAGGCAGTGGGACCAGCCCCCGGAAGATGGCGGGATCGTGGACGTAGTCAGCGGAAAAGGGAAGTTTTTAGGCTCCGGGTTTTATAACAGCCATTCCAAGATCCGCCTGCGCATGATTTCCAGAAATGCGAACGACCGCTTTGATGAAGCGTTTTTTGAGCGGCGCCTGCGCTATGCGTGGGCCTACCGGAAAACCGTGATGGGGAAGGACCTTGATTGCTGCCGCCTGATTTTCGGAGAGGCGGATACCTTCCCCGGGCTGACAGTGGATAAGTTCCATGATATTCTCGTCACACAGACGCTTTCTCTGGGGATTGAACAGCGCAAGCATCTGATTTTTCCGCTGCTTTTGAAAATCCTGGCCGAGGACGGCTTTCCCGTGCGGGGCATCTATGAGCGCAACGACGTCAAGGTGCGGGAATTGGAAGGACTGGAGCAGGGCAAGGGCTATTTCCCGCTGCCGGGAGTGCCTTTGCCGCCCGAGAACCGGGTGATCATCACCGAAAACGGCATCCGCTATGCGGTCGATTATGAAAACGGCCAGAAAACCGGTTTCTTTTTAGATCAGAAGTATAACCGCCGGGCGGCTTCTGCACTGGCCAAGGGGCGGCGGGTGCTGGACTGCTTTACGCACACCGGCTCCTTTGCCCTCAACGCCGCTGCAGCGGGGGCGGAAACGGTCTGTGCGGTGGATATTTCAGAGGAAGCAGTGGAAATGGCAAAAGAAAATGCCCGCCTGAACGGGCTGGAAGAACGCATGACCTTCCGCTGTGAAAACGTGTTCGACCTGCTCTCCTCCATGACGGGAAAGGAAGGCTTTGATTACATCATCCTCGACCCCCCGGCCTTTACCAAATCCCGTGCTTCCGTGGAAGGGGCTGTGCGGGGGTACAAGGAGATCAATCTCCGGGCGATGAAGCTGCTGCCGATGGGCGGGTATCTGGCCACTTGTTCCTGCTCGCATTTCATGACGCAGCCGCTGTTTGAAGAGATGCTGAAAAGCGCCGCCCTCGATGCCCACGTTTCCCTGCGGCGCATTGAATACCGCCAGCAGGCGCCCGATCACCCGGTGCTGTATCAGGTGCCGGAAACGGAGTACCTGAAGTTTTATCTGTTTCAGGTGGTGTAACCGTTCATCCAATGTACATACATAACTATAAACAATCAGTACAGGAGGCAGCATATGGACCTTATTCCCAGTTTTTCCATCGACCACACCGCTATCATTCCCGGTATCTTCATCAGCCGGCAGGATACCGCCGGAGACAGCGTGCTCACTACCTACGACATCCGGCTGACCCGGCCGAACAGAGAACCGGCCATTGACCCGGCGGCGATGCATTCGCTGGAGCACATTATCGCCACCTATCTGCGCAACGACCCCGATTGGAAAGAAGACATCATCTATTGGGGGCCGATGGGCTGCCTGACCGGGTTTTATCTCATTCTCAAGGGAAGCCGTGCGCCGCAGGAGATCCACGACCTGATGGAGCAGGCGTTCCGCTCGGTGGCTTCTTCGGAAATCGTTCCGGGGGCCACGCCGACGAACTGCGGAAATTATCTCATGCACAGCCTTCCTATGGCCAAATGGCACGCTTCCGCCTTTGCGGACTATCTGGCGAAAAACAAAGGGCGCATGGAGATCTATGCATATCCCCAGACCGAGCGCCTCATCACCGAGGACGGACGGCATTTCTTCGATTCGTAACTCACCGGCTCCACAGCAGGCAATACACCTGCGTTCTGGCGGCAAAGGGGCAGCGGGACAGCAGGGAGCGGACTTCCTCTTTGGTGTACCAGGCGGCGTGGATCTCCTCCGCTTCGGAATCGCTTTTCTGAAAAGTCCCGTCCGCTGTGCCCAGCACAACGGTTCCCTTTTCGTTGGAAAGCCCCACCGCCGAATAGCTTTCCCGCCAGATCTCCGAAACCTCCGTCAGCATCAGGCCGGTTTCTTCTCGCAGCTCTCTGGCGGCGGCTTCGAAGGCGGTCTCTCCTCGGTCGATCAGCCCGGCCGGAAAGTTGTACACCCATTCTCCCACCGCCATGCGGTATTCGTGATTCAGCAGGATCTTTTCTCCGGTGGGGTCGTGGAGGATGAGGATCACCGCATCGGACTTTTTTTCGCAAAGATCCTCCGGTTTACGGATGTCCGGGTCCCGGCTGATCATTTCATAATTTTTTTCATGGCCGCCTTCGGTTTCATAGCCGATCGTGTAATAGGTAAGGTAGCGGCCCTGGTAGTTTTTCCGGATCTTTCTGAACTTCATGGCTACACTCCTTTGATGGTTTCAAAAAACAGACAATCCCGGCGGCAGATCCCTTTGGAAAACCCTTCGCAGGAAGGCATTTCACAGAGCTTTTGGGAATCGTCGTCGTTTCGTCCGATGCGCTTTCGCACATAGCCGATGTGCCTGAAATTTGCTTCCTTCCCTTCTTCCACCGCCGCGCAGGTATTGATCCAGATGACGTTGCAGTCATCGTGGGCGCAGACGTCAAAGGATTGGCGAAAATCATAGGATCCCGTGGAATAGGACGGAACGATCATCAGCGTCAGCTTGAAGCAGCGCATGAGCTGTTCCATATACCGGGTGTTGAGAAAATCCTTGCAGATCAGAATGGCGATTCGTCCGATGCCTTCATAATGGAGGATGGTCACCACCTGATTGGTGTGGATCCCTTCCAGATGCTTTTTCCCGCCGAGCGTTAGGCAAAACGGGGTTTGCTTGCTCTGACGGCAGATCAGATTCCCGGACCGGTCGAGCACGGTCACGGTGTTCATATGGTTTTCCCACACGGACGGCAGCACGATGAGGGAGGGCATTTGCTGCTGTTCTTCCGGGGAAAGGGAGAGGAGCTTTTGCCGGATAAACTCCGGTGTGGCGGGATTCCCGAGCACTTCCGGGAACACTAAGATATTGCAGTGCTGCTTGGAAGCCTTTTGGATCTTCTGCCAGATCTCTTCGTTATCCTGTTTTTCTGTCTCCGGTTCGCATTGAACGGTAAAAAACCGGATATCCTGTTCAGTATAGCCGATCTCCTCAAAATGCTTTTCTCCCCGCAGGGGGGTAGCGCCGATGACCAATTCTTTCCGCTCGGAAAACCCGGGGAAAAACGGATCCGGCAGGAAAATATGCTTGTCGATCCATTCTCCGAGGATACGGTTTTCGATGAGGAGAAAGTGGTAGAGGAAATTATCCAGCCGGTGATAGCTGTGCGAAAGCCGGTGCTTGCGCTCCCAGAGGCAGGAACAGCGGGGGAGAAGGCCGATGCCGGTCGATTCCCGGTTGGTATTCAGCACCACCGAAAAGTCATCGTTCTGACAGGAGCGGATCTTTTCCAGCAGCAGCGTCTGCATGGCCTTGTCTGCCGTCTGTGCGAGTGCGATCATCGCAAACCGGTCCTCCCTGTTCCGCAGCGCTGCTGTGCAGGCGTCCCATGCGGCGTAAAAGGAGTCATTCAGATCGTTTTTCTGAAGCGTCCGCCCCACCAAAGCCGGGACCCGTTGCGAAAGGTCCTGAAGGATCTTATCCCGGCGCTCATCGGACAGGCATCCGTACCGCATGAACACCGCTTCATCCGGGCAGGATCGGACGATTTCCGCACACAGTTCTGCCATCCTGTTATACATCTCTGTCATTTTGCTTCCCTCCTTCTCTTGTCTATAGTATATCCCATTCTCCCCTTCAATTGCAACACTTTTCCGGCAGCGTGACGTGCTGGGCGGAAGTGCCCTTGGGGTGCTGCGCCCATATCCGGGAGAGGTTCCCCCGGCTCCCCTTCCTGAACTTGCACCTGAAAAAGAAAGCGGCAACTCCCGAAAACCAAAAGCAGAATAGCATTATTCATTTTCAGTCTTCCGTTTTCAGTTACGCCGTCGGCGTTTCCAACGGCTCCTGACCGAGAAGAACGAAAACCAGAAAAACAACCTGAAACACCGACCATAAAACCATCGGGGCAGCCTTTCCTTTTTTCAACAAAGTAAGGCCAGAAGGGCAACCTAAAACACGAGATTATTATTCACTATTCACTGAGCCGATGCAGTCGGCGTTTCCGTGCACGAGAGCGTGATGATTATGAGGTGATCTGATTGAAACAGGAATATGACGTGACCGGCATGAGCTGTGCGGCCTGCAGTGCCCGGGTGGAACAATGTGTGTCCCGGGTGGAGGGCGTGCAGGAGGTGTCGGTCAATCTGCTGAACAATTCTATGGCGGTTGCCTTCGATCCGGCTGTGACCAGCTCGGAAGCCATCGTGCGGGCGGTGGAGAAAAGCGGCTACGGCGCTCGGGAAAAAGGACAGAAACCCCTCTCCCCGGCACCGGAAAAGGACGAAACCAGAGAAATGCTCCTGCGCCTGCTTCTTTCCGCCGGGCTGACGCTGCTGCTGTGCTATGCGGCGATGGGGGAGATGCTGCATTTGCCGCAGCCGGCGTTTCTGACGGGCACGGCCGGCACGGGGTACCGGGCGCTGACCGAGCTGCTGCTGGCGCTTGCGGTAATGTTCGTGCAGCAGCAGTATTACCGCCGGGGGTTCCGGTCGCTCCTGCACGGCGCTCCTACGATGGATACCCTCATCGCTGTCGGGTCGGGGGCCTCGCTTGTGTACGGGATCTATGCCCTGTATGCCATCATCGGCGGATACGCTTCCGGGAATGCGGAAACCATCCGGCTGTGGGGCGGGCAGCTTTATTTTGAATCGGTGGGCATGATCCTGACGCTGATTTCCGTGGGAAAATATTTTGAAGCCCGTGCTAAGAAAAAAACCACCGCCGCCATCCGGGGGCTGATGGATTTAGCGCCTAAAACCGCCCTGCTGCTGAAAGACGGGCAGGAGCGGGAGATCCCCGCTTCCGACATCAGCGCCGGCGATCTGCTGCTCGTGAAAGCGGGCTTTGCGGTCCCGGCGGACGGCGTGGTGCGGGAGGGAATTGGCACGGTGGATGAATCGGCGGTCACGGGGGAATCTGTCCCGGTGGAAAAAAAACCGGGAGATGCCCTCACCGGCGCCACCATCCTGAAAAGCGGTTGCCTGACAATGCAGGCTCGGCGGGTGGGAGCGGACACCACCCTTTCGCAGATCATTCGTCTGGTGGAAGAAGCCACCACCTCCAAAGCGCCGATTGCCCGCCTGGCCGACCGGGTCAGCGGGGTATTCGTTCCGGCGGTGATGGGCATCGCCCTGCTGACGGCGGCGGTGTGGCTGCTGATAGGAGCGGGGGTGGAAAAAGCCTTTTCTTCGGCGGTGTCGGTTCTGGTGATCTCCTGTCCCTGTGCGCTCGGACTGGCTACCCCCACCGCCGTCATGGTCGGCACCGGGAAAGGCTCCTCCGGGGGGATCCTCATCCGTTCGGCGGCGGCGCTGGAAACGGCCGGCAAGGTGGACACCATTGTGCTGGACAAAACCGGGACCCTGACCGTCGGGAGCCCAGACATCACCGATATGTGCCCGGCCCCGGGCACGGCAGAGGAAGAATTGCTGCAAAAAGCGGCTTCTCTGGAAAAAGCCTCCGGCCATCCGCTGGCAGAAGCGGTTCTGCGCCGGGCGGGGGATCTTCCGCTGGAGGAGGCCTCCGGTTTTCAGCGGGCGGATGACGGCACGGTGTCGGCGTGGATCGGGGGCGAGCGCTGGCAGGGGGGCAGTGTGCGCTCTCTGCTGCCGGAGCATGACACCGGCTGGAAGGAAAAAGCCGAGGCCCTCTCGCAGGACGGAAAAACCGCCATGCTGTTCCTGCGGGACGGGAAGGTCATGGGGCTGATGGCCGCCGCCGACCGCCTGAAGCCCGAAGCGTCCGAGGCCGTCCAAGCCCTCCGGGAACAGGGCCTGACGCTGATGATGGTCACCGGGGATGACCCTGTCACCGCCCGGGCCGTTGCGCGGCAGGCGGGGATTTCGGAAGTGCGGGCCGGGGTGCTGCCCGCCGGAAAAGAAGCTATCCTGCGGCAGCTTCAGCAGGAGGGGCATTGTACGGCGATGGTGGGGGACGGCATTAACGATGCGCCGGCCCTGGCCCGCTCCGATGTGGGCATCGCCATCGGAGCGGGAACCGATGTGGCGATGGATTCCGCCGACGTGGTGCTGATGAACAGCGGCCTCTTTGATGTGCTCAACACCCTGCGTCTGAGCCGGGCGGTCATGCGGAATATCCGGCAAAACCTGTTTTGGGCCTTCCTGTACAACGTGGTGTGCATTCCGGTGGCGGCGGGGGTGTTCAGCGCCTGGGGCCTGACGCTCAACCCCATGATCGGGGCGGCCGCCATGAGCTGCAGCTCCGTCTGCGTGGTGGGGAATGCCCTGCGGCTGCGGCATTTCCGGTTTCTTTCTCCCGCCGCAGGAAAGGAACCGGTCCATGAAGTATCAGAAAGTGAGGAAATAACGATGGAAAAAACTCTTTGTCTGAAAGTGGAAGGCATGATGTGCCAGCATTGTGTGGCGCACGTCCAAAAGGCGCTCGAAGGAGTGCCGGGCGTGGCTTCGGTGCAGGTGGAATTGGAAAAAGGAGAGGCGCAGGTCACGCTGAGCGCTCCGGTGCCGCAGGAGCGGCTGATTGAAGCGGTGGAAGCCGAAGGCTACAAGGCTTCCCTGCAGTAAGGGAGGCATCGGCATGAAAATACTGATCACAGGCGCCTCCTCCGGCATCGGGCGGGATATTGCCCGCAAAGCGGCGATGCGGTATGACCGGCTGGTGCTGGTGGGGCGCAGCCGGGAGCGGCTCGAAGCCCTGCGGGACGAGCTGACAACTCGTTTTCCGGTGCAGGTGGACGTAGAAGTGCTGGACCTGTCCGAGCAGGAAAACTGCATCCGGCTGTTTGAAAAGCATAAAGACGTACATCTTTTAGTGAACAATGCCGGGTTCGGGGACACCGGCTGCTTTGACAAAACCGACCTGCAGCGGGATACCCAGATGATCCAAACGAATATCATCGCCCTGCACACACTCATGAAGCTCTATCTCGGCGAAATGAAGCGCCGGGGCCGGGGGCATATCCTGAACACAGCGTCTATGGCGGGCTATTTTCCCGGCCCCCGCATGGCAGTGTACTATGCCACCAAAGCCTATGTCATCAGCCTGACCGAAGCCGTGCGGGAGGAACTGCGGCGGGAGCATTCGCCGGTGCGTGTCAGCCTGCTGTGCCCCGGCCCGGTATCCACCGGTTTTGGGGAGGCGGCCCGGGTCGATTTCAAAACCGGCGGGTTTCATGTCAGCAGTGAGTATATCGCTTCCTATGCGCTCTCTCATCTGGACCGCTTTCGGCTGATCCCCACCCTTCCCATGAAGGCGGCGGCGCTTGCTTCGCACGTTGTCCCCCGCTGTGTCAGTGCGGCCATTCTCTACCGCATTCAAAGCCGCCCGAAAGACCCCTCTTCGCCCGGGAACTAAGCCCGGCAGACAAAAAAGCGCACCGTGCAAAGGTAGGAGCACTTTGCACGGTGCAAACAGGGGGTAAAAAAATTGTAACAAGCAATCAAATTGTCCCGACAGGACAAAGGACGGCTTTCCGTCTGATTTGATTGTATCATATTTCTCCCCGGATTCAATAGTTGCCATTCAGTTGTCACTGACAAATCGTGTCAAATCCTTCCGAAAAAAGGGGTTTACAAAGCGGAATACCCAAAGCTGTTCACAAGAGCTTCTATTTTTTCACCACGTTCGCAGAAGGGGCATTTGTGGGGCTTGTAGCTTTCGTAATCGCCCAAGTCGTTCGGGTCGAACACCGAGCAGACGGGGTGGCCGTCGCATTCTTCGGCGGTGGCAAAGATAGCGGCCACGCCCACAGCGGTTCCGCCGTAATAGCGGATGGCGTCGAGGGCGGAGAGGGCGCTTTTGCCGGTGGTGACGGAAGCGGCCAGCACAAGGACGTTTTTCCCGGCGAGCATGGGGATGATATTATCCCGGAACACGATCTGGCCGCCGGTGATAAATTCCGGGGAGACGATATAGATGGTCTGGTGGGCGTTCATATTCATATAATGGTCGGCAGTCAGCTCCGCCGCAATACAGGTGCCGATCACTTCCATGCCGTCAATGCAGAGGATAGTGTCGATGATGGTATTGGAGCGGTAATTTTCCACCAGCTCCTCTGCCACGGCCTTGGCTTCCGACAAACGCATTTTCTGCGTATTCACGTCAATAAAATAGTTGGTATGGCTGTGCATGGTTGCAAAATGCCCTTTGCGCACCCGCAGATACAAATTGGGGTTTTTGGTTCGGATCTTAAATTCCTTTGCCAACAGAATCACCTCTATATACAAAAATAAGCAGTTCGCTTTATTTGTATTGTACAACAGCCCCCGCC